>JANTGD010000275.1 GCA_024763135.1 Thiotrichales bacterium
AAACCTCTCATCACCAATAAGGTGACCACGAGTTTTTCCGATTCACCATGCACACCAATATCTTACGCGTCTTTTTTGCGCCCAACTGAGGTTTTTTAGGCTGAACAAACTCTAAAGTATCGTCGAGTAAATCAATAAAATCCTGCCATACATTGATGGCATAACTATCGTTAAGCGTACTACTCAGCAAGTTGTCAAGGAATGAAGCCGCTACTCAGATTGTCCCTGAAATGCGTCAGATCAAGGCTAAAAACGTAAGTTTATGAGTGTTAATGAGCATTTTTAACGCAGAGCTGGTGGGTTTCAGGGGCTAGCTGCGTCGTTGCCGTTAAGCTAATGGTGTCAGTCCCGATGGTTGGTTGTGGGTATTTCCACGGTGCCCAACTGTTCCATCAAGGCCGTCTGCGCGCTGAAGGGACGGCTGCGTGCATGACGATGACGCACATAGTGACCATCCGCTTTGAGCTGCCAAGCCTGTTGATTGTCACTCAGATAAAAATCGAGAGTCTCGCGGATCACGCGTTCCTTGAGCTCGGGCGTTTCGACGGGAAATGCGGTTTCAATGCGCCGAAAGAAATTGCGCGGCATCCAATCAGCACTGGAACCCCAGAGTTCGGATGCGCCATCGTTTTCGAAATAGAAGACACGGGAATGTTCCAAGAATCGTCCCATCACCGAGCGCACGCGAATATTTTCGGAGA
Organism: Thiotrichales bacterium; assembly: GCA_024763135.1. Classification (GTDB taxonomy): domain Bacteria; phylum Pseudomonadota; class Gammaproteobacteria; order UWMA-0217; family UWMA-0217; genus JANTGD01. Next base: position 702 of record JANTGD010000275.1, read on the forward strand.
CTCCCTTGACGCCGGGACGCAGGCTGCAGATGCCGCGTACAATGAGTTCGATTTTCACGCCCGCGCAGGAAGCACGGTACAGCGCCTGGATGATTTTGGGTTCTATCAAAGAATTCATCCGCGCTTTGATCAAGGCGGGTTTCCCCGCTTCAGCATGCTGTCGTTCACGCTCGATTTTTTTCAAAATTCCCTTGTGCAAGGTGAATGGCGCCTGGAGTAACTTGCGCGGACGCGGTACGCGGCCTAGCCCCGTCAATTGCTGGAAGACTCGGTGCACATCGTTGCCGATCGCAGTGTCTGCGGTCAGCAGGGCAATATCGGTATAAGCTTTGGCGGTGCCAGCGTGATAGTTGCCGGTACCCAGGTGTACGTAGCGCTTGAGCTGCTTGCGCTCGCGGCGCACGATGAGCAGCATCTTCGCGTGGGTTTTATGCCCCACGACTCCATACACCACCTGACAACCCGCTTCCTGCAGTCGTCGCGCCATTTCGATATTGTTTTCCTCATCGAAACGCGCTTTCAGCTCCACTACCACCGTCACTTCTTTACCATTGAGCGCGGCTGTTTCCAGCCACTCCACCAATTCAGACTTGCTGCCGGTGCGGTAAAGCGTTTGCTTGATGGAGAGCACCGCGGGATCCTGCGCGGCCTGACGCACGAGGGTGATGACTGGTGCAAAGGATTGATAAGGGTGGTGCAGCAAAATGTCCTGTTGGCGAATGATGTCGAACAGACAGCCTTCAGTATGCCGCAGCGCTTCAGGTAAGCCGGGTCGAAAGGTGGGATACTTCAGATCGTCGCGAGGAATATCATCATAGAGTTGCGAGAGGCGGTTCAGATTGACCGGACCTTTGACCTGGTAGATGTCTTGATGATCGAGGCGGAACTGCTGTCGCAGGTATTCCCGGGCCTCGTCGGAACAATTGTCCGCCACTTCCAAGCGTACGGCGTCTCCAAAATTGCGTGTTGGCAGTTCCCCGGCGAGCGCTTCACGCAGGTCCTGAATGTCTTCTTCGTCAACGAACAAGTCGGTGTTGCGGGTGACCCGAAATTGATAACACCCCGTGACCGTCATACCTGGAAACAGCTCATGAACCTCGGCATGCAGCATGGAGGAAAGGAACACGAGTGAATATTGCCCTCCGCTCAGTTCGCGCGGTACTTTGATCATGCGTGGCAGTGCGCGGGGTGCGGTTACGATTGCCATACGGCTTTCGCGCCCAAACGCATCTTTACCGTCAAGTGTGACAATGAAATTGAGGCTCTTGTTCTGTACTCGCGGGAAAGGGTGAGCTGGGTCCAAGCCGATCGGGCTCAGCAGAGGGAAGAGTTCGCGCTTGAAATAGTCTTTGGCCCATTTTGCTAGCTCGCTGTTCCATTCTGAGCGCGGCAGAAAATGGATGCCCTCTGCAGCCAGAGCCGGTTTGAGTCCTTCGTTGAGTAAGTGGTATTGGGCATCGACCAAGGCATGCGCATGTTCACTGATCAAACGCATTTGGGTGGCAGCCGACAAACCATCGGGGCCTTGAGCGCTGATGCCCAGCGAGATGTGTTGCTTCAGGCCGGACACGCGAACTTCGAAAAACTCATCCAGATTGGAGCTTGAGATACACAGAAAACGCAATCGCTCCAGCAGGGGCACCGTCGTATCTTCTGCCAGTTCCAAAACCCGCCGATTGAAAGCGAGCAGGCTGAGTTCGCGGTTAATATAGAGTTCGGGGGCAGTGAATTCCATGATGGTGACAAGACCTTGTTTCGTTGTCAGGGTGCGCAGAGTATATTGAAATCCTGGATAAATGAAGTCGTGGGCTGAGTTAGCAGGCTGTTAATGTCTACGTGGCGCAGCTTGCCCCAAGAATTTAGCCTCGTGGTTTGGACGATTGAGATGTGCGGTCGCTACAATTTAATCACTGATACTGAAGCCTTATTACGTTTTTTTGAGATTCAGGACAATCTCTATGGCGCCATCGTACCGCGCTACAATATCGCGCCCAGCCAGACCCTGCCCATCGTGCTCGAAACCTCGCAGGGGCGCTGTTTGGTCCCGGCCAAATGGGGTTTGGTGCCGTTCTGGTCCAAGGAGCCAAAAACTAAGTATTCCACGATCAATGCCCGGGCCGAGACATTGGTCAAATCGGCTACTTATCGGGAACCCTTCAAATACCGCCGTTGCCTGATTCCAGCCACGGGGTTCTATGAATGGCAAAAAGGGCCATCGGGCAAGCAACCCTGGCATGTCCAGCCCGCACACAGCGAGTTATTTGCCTTTGCAGGACTCTATGATCGCTGGCATGCGGAGCAAGCGGACGAATTGCGCAGCTACACAATCATTACCACCGAAGCCAATCCGCTCGTGCGTCCCATTCACAACCGTATGCCGGCGGTGCTGCAACGCGAAGATTACCCGCAGTGGCTCTCGAGTGACCCTGTCCCCGCCGAGGCACTACTGGCGTTATTGGACCCTTGTCCAAATGATTGGCTGCGCGCCTATCCGGTGAGCTCGCATGTCAATAGTCCACAACATGATGATCCCGATTGTATAGCTCCCCTTGAGCGAAAAACGCCAGAGGATTGACGCTATTATTCGCCGTCATTGCAATTGATCTAAATCCAAAGTGGTACTGCAATATTCAGCATTAGGGGGTATCTTTTTAAGGAAGCTCTGATTAATTCTGGCGTGAGCAGATTGTGGTGAAAAATCGTCCAGTTCAAGGCGCGGATCGCCAGCAATAGTTGTTCCATTGGCCAGCGGCGCAATCCCGAGCCAGCGCGCCGCGCGCTCCTAACAATATGAATGTAGGCCATCATGTGCTGGCGTGCGGATTGTGTTAGCCAGTCTGGCTGCCTTGCCGCACACCAGCGCATTGTGGCTGAACACGAATCTTCTATCGCCGGGTAATACCTTGGAGGGTGATGATGAACGCTTGGAAACAGTCGTGGATTGGGGAATGCCTCCATCTTTTAAAGCTTCATTGGCAGTATCGCGCAGCCTGGAAAGGGAAGCATGCCCAGCTCTATTCAGGGCAATGGGTTTCACTCAATGGGGGGAAAACCTATCGGTCACCGCCCGCGCATGGCTTTATCTGGATGGACACGCAGGGTCGCCGTTACCATAGCCGCGCAATTCGCTTGATTGTGGGCGCCGAAGACTTCGGTTATTGAGCCAGTATTGCTTGCAGCAGGGCCATGCGTACATACACAGCACCGCGTGCTTGACAGAAATAACCATTGTGTTGGGAATCATCGATGAGCACACCAAACTCTCTTAAGTGCGCAGCGGGATTGAGCACCATGGCATGGGGTTTGAGTGCTGCCACTGCCATTTCTCGCTCCTTCTTTGACAAATCCAATGGTCTGAGCAAATGGGAGTAGAGGACATCCATATTGGGCAACTCGGTGAGGAGGCAGTTGACCATGGTGTCTTTACGATAGATTTCTGCAGTGATCTCGATATTCAGGCCCGCTGCTTCGAGCCGTTCCCGTTGTTTGGGCTTAAAGAGTTGATTGACGCGCCCAAAGACTACGACCCGTGAGAATGCCCAGGGAAAGAAGCTCATCAGAGCGAGCAGGCTATGGACAGTGCGTGTATGGCCGGGTGCGCCAAAAACGCCAACCTGTATCTTTTTGTCCTCGGGGACATCCGGAAACATGAGTTCCGGTCGCCATTTGAACAGGGTGTACAAATCCACCAGGGCCTGGCTCGGATTTTCGATTTCGCCATTTCCCGCATTGATTATTGGAATGTGCGCATCTTGAACAATAGCCTCAAAGCTTGCGGCATCTGGCGTGCGTACGACTACAGCGTCGCCATAGCTATTGAAGACCTCCGTCAATTCAGTCATTGCGCCGAGATCGTCAGTTCGGCCCGTAGGGGCCTGATCCACATCCATGACATTGGCATCCAGAGAATAAGCCGCACTCTCGAAGGAGAAACGGGTACGGTTGACCGGTTGCTCCAGAAACGCGTTGATCAGGATTTGCCCCGCGAGGGTCGATGGATGCGGGCGGGGAGATTGCTCAAAAACGGTCGCCTGACGCAAAAGCTGCATAACCAGATCACGGTTCAGGTGCCAGGCTGAAAGGAAATGCCGGCCTTGCAATGCCGTTAGCAGTGATGCCTTTTCAGGAATACGCTGGTTCAAGCTCGCGACTCTAGCCGGGTCGGCAACTTCATGTTCTTCGAAACGTCGCGTGGGTGAAGGTAGGGGCAACGAATTCTCTAGCATAGTCAGGTCTCCTCAAACGGCGTGATCTTAACCCGGGACTCCCATTGGGTTGAACCGATTTATACGCATATTTTGATAGATTTTATATCATACTAAGACAATCAATAGTAAAGCCTCATTCACCGGTCTCTAAGCACCCCAGATGTTACCGCTCGGTGTTGCGTTTTTTGACACGGACCGGGCCATTGCCATAGAGCCGCGCCTTGATCACTAATATCTGGGGCGCTCAGTACACCTTTAACCTAGATTCCGCAGTTGGGCGCGAAAAAGACGCGTAAGCAATTGGTGTGCCTGGTGAATCAGAAAAACTCGTGGTCACCTTATTGGTGATG
>JANTGD010000276.1 GCA_024763135.1 Thiotrichales bacterium
CACACGCGAGCGGCTGGCATAGAGGGTATCGGCAAAGGCCTGATTGAGCCCGATAAACGCGGTATGGCTGAGATGTTTTCGTGCCTGTGAACAGGCAGACTTGGTCACTTGGCGCAGTGGCGTATCGTTGCCGCTATGGTCGCCGAAAAAACGGTCAAGTTCGGTTTGCAGGCTGCCTTTGCGGTGGTTGAGCAAAAAGCGAATAAGGACGGGAAAGGGTAGCTTTCTGGAGCGTGTAAACGCGCGATCATCGAGTCGATGACACTGGATAAACTCAGGGTCATCCATAAGTGCATTTATGTGGCTATAGGTATTCTCAAATTTGCTTTAGAAATCGCATTGTGCTGGCTTCCAAATGGCTTGCTTTTGAAGTGTATGATGGGGGTTATCGTAACAAATACAGCGGGTTATCGCTTAACTTAACGGCATTGGGTACTGACCCCTTTCCTTGTGGCATGGGATGACACCGACTGCAAGCTGGGTAAGTTTGATCTTATTATTGGTAGCGACGTGCTCTACGAGAGGGAACATGCCGAGCAATTGTCGATTTTTATCGACGAGCATGCTGAAGTGCAATGCGAGGTTATTATCGTCGATCCCGGGCGTCGTCAACACGGGCGTTTCAGCACGCAAATGGCTGCAAAAGGCTACCGTTGTTCCGAACTATCTGGCCTGGAAGGCACCAAAAAAGTGCTTATCATGCATTATCAGAAGTAGTCACCCCGTCGGCTTTAATCCTCAAAATCACGTGCCTCGACGTTCAGGTACACATGACTGATGACGCGCCCCAGTTCATCGAAGTTATACCAGTGCTGGTAAGGCTTCATGTCCTGTTTCACCAGGGCTGTCATTTCGTAATCAGTCAGGCCCTGAGCAAAATGTTTCTGTACCGAGTTTCGTAGGTCCTGCAAAAATTTCAGCTGCTGTTCTGCAATTTCGCGGCCTCCGGTGAGCCCATGCCCAGGAATAATCCAGCGTCTTCCGAGCGATAGCGCGAACTTTACCGCTTCGATCTGACCGAAAATATCGCTGTCCGCCGGCCGGGCTGACTGCACCCGTTGATTGGTGATGATGTCACCTGCAAACAGGGCATTGTCGCGTGACAGTTCGACCATGATGTCGTTGTCGCTGTGCGCGCGGCCAGTATGGTGAACACGAAACATCAGGCCACCTATCTGCAGCGTTTCATCACCTGTGAGCCCCACGTTTGGGGAGGTTACCCGGGTACCCTTGGTGGCACCCTCGGTGAGTCCTTCAAATAATGCGACCCATTCCTGACCTACACCGTTTTCAACGTGTTCGATCATGCGCTGATGGGCGTAGATGCGAACCCGCGGATAGGCTTCACGGATTGCCTGGTTGCCCAGCCAGTGATCGCCATGCACATGTGTGTTGAAGACCGCGATCACTGGTTCAGCTGTTACAGTTTGGATGGTTTTGAGCAACTTTCGCCCAATCTGCACGCTGCTGCCCGGGTCAACAATGACCACGCCGTTATTTGTCAACACGAAACCCGGGTTGTTCATGAAGCCGCCGGTGGTGGCACTGGGGAAGGTTTGCGGACCATGTGCAACATATACATGCTCGGTGACCTGATGGGCGCGCAGTTCTTGTTCGACGGCATGTGTCGGTGGAGTATGTGCCCAAGCGGATGCCCAGCCTGTGAGTAGAGCCAGGGCCGCCACCAGATGCGAGATTTTGATGCACTTCATTTTTTGGATACCCCGGCCGGATGACGAGGCTCATCGTCGATCTGCAGCGTGAAGATATCCGGTCGCGCATAGTGTCCGACCACGTCCAGAGTGCGGCGGGCCGAGGCGCAGCGTTTAATGTCGATATCGGTATACAGGATGCCATCGCGCTTTCGTAGCGGCCCCTCGACGAGTGCGCCACCAGGCGCAATGACAGCTGAGTCACCTCCGTTGATCCATTCGTCAGGATCGGGGTAGAGGCTTTCCAGTTCCTTGAAATCGTCAGGAATATCCCTGGTGCGCAGGATATTGCCGCTATTGATCACCCAGCAGCCGCCTTCGCGCGCGATGTGTTGCATGCTGGCAATCCAGTCGTCACCGCTGTCGTATGTGGTGGCAACGTAGATGTCGATACCCTGGGCGTACAGTGCGTAGCGGCTCAACGGCATGTAGTTCTCCCAGCAGATAAGAGTGCCGACGCGGCCCAAAGGAGTATCGACCACGCGCAGACCGGAACCATCTCCCTGGCCCCAGACCATGCGTTCGGGATTCGTGGGCATCAATTTACGGTGGCGGTTGAGCAGGCGGCCGTCCGGACCAATAACTACAACGGTGTTGTACATCGTGGACCTGCTGGTGGCATGTTCGAGTTCGTTCATGCCGCACACGATGGTGACCTGGTGCTCACGCGCAGCCTGGTAGAGCGGATTCAGTTGCGTACTGTTCAGATTGACAGCGTTATCGAGCAGTCGGGCATGAAGCGCCTCACTGGTATCCCAGTCGCCGCCCGGACGCAGCCGCCATATCCAGGCAGGGTAGCCAGGGATGAATGCTTCGGTAAAAACCGCCATTTCAACGCCCTGTTCAGCAACTTCGCCAATCAATTGCGCTGCCTTGGCAATACTGGCCTCACGATCAAGCACGACCGGCGCCTTTTGAACGACAGCAATTTTGCTCATCGGCTGTTTCCCCTTATTGCGCGGTCGTTGGGTCGAGCAATCCCTTGATTTCTTCTATGCGATCAGAGGGGAAGCCGCTAAGCTCTGCGTGTTGCCGGATGAGATCGGCGCTGGGGGCAATGTAGATACAATAGAACTTGTTCTGCGTGAGATAGCTGTGCACCCATTGAATTTGCTCACCGAGTTTGTTCAATGCATCGTTGGACTCACGGGCTCCGTTCTGGCGCTCCTCCGGGCTCATATTGCCAACGTTGGGGATCTCTCTTTCGACGATGTACTTAGGCATTTTTTCTTCCTCTGCGGTAGTGATGGGGGAGCCCCGGCTGTTGACTCGTGGCCATTGATGGCGATCCTGGGCAAGTACGCGGGAAATTTCCCGCAGAAACCACTAAGTTTTTACTAACAAGAAAAAACACCGGTAAAAACAACGGCCTGTGTTTTGGTTAAACTGATTGAGTAAGGTTGTTCGCTTTGACAGAAGACACTGATGCTTGAGCCACAGGCAGATCTGCAGATCGGTGACTGGCAGTTCAGCCCGGCAATGAATCGTTTGCAAGGTGAAAAGGGTGAAGTTCAACTCGAACCCAAGGCTTCTGCTGTGTTGGGCCTGTTGGCTGCAAATGCAGGCAAACCGGTATCCCGGCAGAAACTGCTGGAATCCGGTTGGGAAGGACTGGTGGTCAGTGACGATGCACTGACCCAGGTCATCATCAAGTTACGCAAAGCATTTGGCGACAGTTCACGCGACTCCCGCTATATACGAACAATTCCCAAAATGGGCTACTGTCTGGTAGCGGACGTTGCTGAACTGAGGCAGGCGCCGGATCGGGAGGTTGTGGCGCGTAAGCTGAATTCTTTAAGCAGGTGGCTTTCGTTTGCCGGTGTACTGATTTTGCTGGTGGTCGTGGGGTATTTGCTGTGGTTACCTGCCGATTTGCCTGACAGTGCTTTCCCCGAAGAGGAGGCTTCCAGTATTGCCGTGTTGCCGTTTCAAACAATCACTGGCGGCGAGCGGGAATTGCGCTTTGCACGCGGCATAGCTGCTGATCTGAATACCGATTTGTCGAGCTTGCCTGACCTGCTTGTGATCAACCCGCTTCTCGACAGTCCGGACAGGATTGCCGCCCGTTACCTTGTTACTGGCAGTGTTCATCAGGCAGGTGAGCATCTGGATGTACATGTGCGGTTGGTGGAGATGAAAACCCAACGGCAGCTGTGGTCTCAACGCTTTGAAAAAACCCTTGCTGATCTTTTCGAGATGCAGCACAGCATCAGTCGGGAAGTTGTTCGGCAGCTTTCTCTGAAGGTCAGTGCAGTGGATTTGCGGCGTCTTGCACGTCGTTACACGCCGAGCCTCGAGGCTTATGAGGCATTTCTCAGCGGCCAGTCTCGCTTACTGTTGCGGCAGCAGGAGGCCAACGCCGAGGCACAACACTGGTATCGCCAGGCAATCGAAGCAGACCCGAATTTTGCCCGTGCCTACGCCGGCCTGGCGTTGAGCCACGCGGCTGATTACCGCAATGCCTGGGTCGATGATGGTAACAGGGCATTGCAAAAGGCTCAGGAGATGGCGCAAACGGGGGCCCAGATCGACCCGACTATATCTGAGGTGTACTGGGTGCTGGGCTACGTGGCAGCGCAAAAACGTCAGCATGATACGGCGATTGTGCATCTTGAAAAGGCTTTGCAGCTCGATCGTTCTTACGCAGATGCCTATGCCCTGATGGGGGGTATCAATACCTATCGAGGGCTGCCGGATCGCAGTATCCCGCAGCTGAGAAAAGCACTGCGCCTGAATCAGAAAGCCGGGTATCTGTACTTCTTGTTGCTTGGGCGGGCCTATTTTTTTACCCATCAGTACGAGCAGGCTTTGATCAATTTGAACGAATCACTCGAGCGAAACCCGATCAACTTGGAAGCCAGAATTTACCTGCTGGCGACCGCGCTGATGCAGGGCGATACGGATAGCGTGATGTGGCAGAAAAATGAAATTGAGACGGCCGAAGAACGGTTTGATGCTGAAACCTGGCTGGCAACCTATCCAATGACCGATGCCTCGCAGCGCAGTGAGTTGTTGCAGGCTATGCAGAAGGCAGGGTTTTAGGTGCGTCAGCGAAGAGAAGCAATTTGCAGGCGATGTGTTGTCACCGGGCGTGTTCAAGGTGTCTGGTTTCGCGATACCACTCGCAGAAAAGCGATGGCACTCACTGCTGTCTCACTTACGCGGCCCTCAAGGTTAGCCTGATCTGAGGATCGGGAGGCTGCTGCTTTCGCGGACAGAGCAAGTCAGCCATTGGTTTGCGCGCAAAGGCATTGAGTTGGACCAAGCGGAACATGGCCTGCGAAACGAACTTCTGGAATGCGATCAGCAGGTACACGCACAAGGCCACGAAGATCTGGGAGGTCACGGCATTGATCGTGTTCCCGAGGAAGCTTTTGATCTTGAGGTTCTGCTTGATCCACTTGAAGAACAATTCCACCTCCCAACGTGCTTTGTAGATGTCGGTAACGGTCTGCGCTGACCAGGATTTCTGGTTGGTGATAAATACGT
>JANTGD010000277.1 GCA_024763135.1 Thiotrichales bacterium
AATGAAAGGTTCTGTGGGTTTTCTCCGCACTCTTTGTGCTGCCATCATCTTGATTGCCCTTTGTGTGCAGAACGCATCGGCCTATCGGCTTTCAGCAGACTACGCACCGGGTGATCGCTACCAATCCGTCAAACTGCTGGGCACATTGGACCTGACCTCGATGAGTTATCAAGGTCATCGGCTCGATGGCTTGTCGGGGCTGAGCTGGGACGATGATGAGCAGCGACTCTATGCGATCTCCGATCGCGGAGTGATTTTCCATCTCCAGCCGGTTTTTAGCCACGATCAACTCGAGTCGATTCAGGTTCTCGGCGCCTACCCGCTCAAAGACCGCTACGGCGCAACGCTTCGCTCGGGCTGGCGGGATTCAGAGGGGCTGGCGCTGCTTGGTTCACAGAATGGGATCCAGGGTGATACTGAGCTGATCATCTCGTTTGAAGGCCAACCCCGGGTACAACGTTACACCCCACAAGGTAAACAGACAGGCAAAGTCCGGCTGCCTCGCAAACTCCGTAACCGGCGTAATTACGTGGGGCCGAATAAGGCATTGGAAGCCATCACCTTACATCCAGAATTCGGTTTCATCGTGGCGCCAGAGGAACCCCTCAAAGGCACCCAACCCACTTTGTACGCTACCAAGGGACTCACATGGCCTATCCCCCCCTCCCCGGTTCGTAACAGCGCCATCACCGGCTTAGAAACCCTCCCTGATGGCTCCTTATTGCTGCTTGAGCGCGCCTACGTATCGTTGCTACAGCCGATTGTCATTTCATTGCGTCAAATCCAACTGAGTCCAACCTGTCGCAACCACAACCAACCCTGCCCAGCTCGAACCCTAGCCAATTTCTCGAGCGCACAAGGTTGGAGCATCGACAACTTTGAGGGGCTGGCTTACCACAATGCCAATCGCTTCTTCATGGTTAGCGACAACAACGCATCCTGGCTGCAACGCACCCTACTCAGTTACATGGAAATATTACCCGCCACGGTGACCTCAACGCGGCAACAACCGCCTCACATAACGATTGGGGCGAAGGTCATCGACAATGAGTCAGAATAAATGCGTAATGGCAACGCATGGCCGGATTACGAGGAGTCTTAAGAACAAAAGGCATCGCGAGGAGGGGCTGATGCAACAAACCCAGGAAGTGGTCAGAATTAGCAGGTGCTTAGCCGCTTCAGACAACGCTATTGACTCACACCCAGATACTTCAAGTCTGACTGCACAAATCCACAGCCGGCGGCATCTTTCGTACGGTGCTTTTAAACCTAGCGGTCTCATTCACCGCCGGGGGATTGCTCAATCGGCAACCAATTGCAGGAACTCGGCCCGCGTAGCAGCGGAGTCTCTAAAAGCGCCCAGCATGATCGATGTACTCATTTCAGAGTTTTGTTTTTCTACTCCACGCATCATCATGCACAGGTGCCGGGCCCGGATGTAAACCGCGACCCCCAATGCACCTGTGACCTCTTGAATCGCATCTGCAATCTGTTTGGTAAGATTTTCCTGAATCTGCAGACGGCGGGCATACATATCGACGATCCGCGCGATCTTGGATACACCAATCACTTTGCCATTGGGCAGATATGCCACCGAAGCGCGTCCTATGAACGGTAACATGTGATGTTCACAGAGCGAATACAGTTCGATGTCCTTAAGAATCACCATTTCATCGTTATCGGTACTGAAAACGGCCTCATTGAGTACCTCATCGAGCGTTTGCCGATACCCCCGAGTCAAATACTCCATCGCCTTGGCGGCCCGTTCAGGCGTTTTCATCAAACCCTCCCGGTCCCGGTCCTCCCCCACTCCTTCGATAATGTCGGCATAGGCTTGAACCAACTGTTCTTTCATTTTCAGCTACCTCACTCAGTTTTTGCGTAACGCACCCTATTTCCCGAACAGATCACACTCGTGATTACATTCCATTGCGAAAAACCTGTGTATCCGCCACACCACTTTCCCGGACGGGTTTAAGTGCTTGCGCATACGCAAGAAGAATTTTCAGCGCCCAGTCGATGCGTTCGCGGAAATAGCGATCGGCATCAGGATTGTTCTGGGATCCATCCTCGTTCAATACGGATTCCACATGACGAACGATGATGTGCTCGGGAATGTAGCAGATGCGGTTGTTCTTATAACTGCTCATTCGCAATTCGGCAACGGGATAGGCACCCCCATCGGCGGATGACACCGTGACAATCAAGGCCGGTTTATGCGCCAGCTCTCCTTTCCCCCACATCAGGAAAAAATTTTTCAAACCGGCGGGCACCTGACCATGCCATTCTGGTGAAATCACCACAAACCCATCGCTGGCAGCCAGTTCTGCAGAAAGCGGGCTCAGCAGTTCCTGCCAATGCGGCTCACCCGACCACACGCCCTCATCCCAAAGGGGAAGTGGGTTGTTGGCCAGGCTAAACAGCCAGGCCTGATCACAGTCAGGCTGCGCTGCCAAGTGACTTTCAATAAACCGTGCAACCTTCAAGCTCTGCGCTTCGGGTCGATGACTGCCGCTAATGATACCGATCTTCATAAATGATCCTAATAGTCATGTAGTGTCCTATAGTCGAAGGCGGTCGAATCCTGGGCCAATCGGCTGCATATTCACTCAACATCCACCTTTCGATTGGTCATGCCGAGCGAAATTCTGCGTCGATTCCCTATCAACCCACCACCTCTTGATGAAATGATCGCAGCTACCCGAAAAGGAACGTAGCCGGTCCATAGATAGGTACAAAGCACGCTTCGCAAGGAGCTACTTGTAGCACCGCAACCGCTTAGGATGGCCCACTTTGTCCGTTTCAGCGGACCTGGCCTTTTTCTACGTCTGTTGCTCTGCAAAGCGTGCCGTTACGCTTGTTAGCGGTGCGGATCTTCAAAGAAAACGTAGTTAGTAGAGTAATCACTGACCTCGAAATAGACCTTACGCTCCCCCTTGTCCACTTGCATATTCAGGTTTTCATCGAAAATCCCATATCCAAAGCGATAGGGCCTGGAAACAGTGGTCCCCTGCGTACTTCCCGCAGTAGTGAGCTTATCGATCTTAAGGAAACGCCGCACAAGCTTCTCCCCGGCGTACACCTCCAAGACTCCATCTGTTCCTGTGTAGTTCTGGATCGCTCGGCCAATCTTGTTTTGTGTTTCCTGGGTACACCCACCCAGGAGCAAAATGCCCAAGATCACCACCGCTCCAATCGTAAGTCGCCTCATCGCTTGCCTCCTTCGGCTGCTATCGCAAAATTGAGTGAACAAGTTAACAAGAAAACGCGCTGACACCCGATCACTCGGCACGTTTTTTTATCTATAAAATTCAATGGAATACCTGCCATAAACCCACTGCGGCCACGAGGATCATGACACCGCCCAGGGCGCGTTGAAACCCCTGTCCTCCTTGCTTGAGCAAATGCTCGTGTGCCTTCAGGCCAAAATAATGACCGATGCCTGCGAGGGGCAATAATAACAGCGCATAGGGCAGATACAATGGCACGGCAAAACCAATAAACGTAGTCATTTTGGCTGTAACCAGGAGTATCCATAAAGCAAACAGCGTATTGCGCAATTGATGCGCTGCAATATGGCGACTGAAAACAGCCACAATCAAGGGTGCCCCAATGAGTGAAGTACCACTGACGTACCCCCCAAATCCCAACAATGCTCGATCGGCCCACCGATTGTCGCTGCGGATTTCATAGTTAAACAAATAAGCCAGCGCATAGACTAGCGTGACACCAAACACAATAACCGCCAGCCACTGGCCGGGTAATTTCAATAACCCAAACAGCCCGATCACAAACGGCAGCGCAATCATTTGCAATGCCTGTAACAGGAATGCCCAATCAACGTCTTTCAGGCGCTTTGCCAATGTCAGCGTAGCAAAAAACAGTAAGTGCACCGAAATCAGCGGTAGAAACAGCAGTGGATCCGGGACGACCAGCAGCAACAATGGCAAAGCCAGCGCCGCTCCCCCAAATCCCAGCCCCGTCCGTACAAACCCACCCCAAACAAAAATTAGCCCGACGGCTAAATGCTGGAGCGGGGTCAATGCGGGTATCAGAGTCATGCCAGAATAGAATGGGTTGATAAATCGACTGAAACTGCAGCATTTTCTGGGCCGATCACTGATCGATTACCACATGCTGAAACACTTATGAAAGACCATCAGTCATCAAGATCTGCGGCATCATAGGCTGCTACACTCTTACGTATCTCCTCGCGTGCTGCAGCGGCATCCGACCAACCTTCGACTTTGGCCCATTTTCCGGGTTCCAACGCCTTGTACTGCTCGAAAAAATGGGCAATTTCATTCAGCAGGGACTCGGGCACATCGGTAATATCCTGAACATCTTTATAGAGGGGCGTCAACGCTTCAGTGGGTACAGCCAATAGTTTCGCGTCAAAGCCCGACTCATCCTCCATGCGTAACATACCCACCGCTCGGCATTCGATAATACAACCGCTGACAAGAGGCACCGGTGTCATCACCAAAACGTCGACCGGGTCCCCATCGTCCGACAAAGTATGGGGGATCAAGCCATAATTGGCAGGATAGTGCAGCGATGTTCCAATAAAACGGTCAACCATCAACACACCGCTGCGTTTACACAGCTCATATTTGATCGCACCCGCATCATTAGGGATCTCAATCAGCACATTGAACGATTCTGGCACATTGTTCCCAATCTCAATTCTATTGATAAACACGAGATAGCCCCTCCCAGGAACTAAAAATTCGCGATTATACGGGACAACCCTAGTACATCGTCTAGCTTAAAATGACGGACTCAGCGCTTTTGTGATGTTGCGCATCAAGGCGCAGTGCGCAGGCAATGGCAACGTCCTTAGCAAGCACTGCAACACCGAGGTGTGGCATCACAGCAGCGCCCAAAAGGTTGCCCGCTCTGCGTCCCGGGCGGTGTTGCACTCCTTGGTAAGGGAACAACCATTCCCTGCGAAGTTCGCCTACCCAGGCATGCAGACAGCGCATTCTCTCCAGACCCTCACAGACAAGGTACAAAGCAACGCGACTCATGCGCTTCAAGCCACGGAGCTTGCACACGAAGTTGATGCTCAGGCACGCAGCGGAGAGGCTGCGATGGAGCGCGTCA
>JANTGD010000278.1 GCA_024763135.1 Thiotrichales bacterium
AGGCTGTTGAAAAACTCTCAGGTGAGTGCGAGACAAGGCAAAATCTGGAGAAAAAGCGCAGTTTACACGCAGTAAATGAGTATTTTGAGCCACAATTAACGCTGGATCGTGCCAGCTGAGAGTTTTTCTACAACCTGTTAAGGAAGCTCTGAGCAATTCGTAACAGGGCATCTTGCGGCGCAAAATCGCTCACTTCTGCGTGGCGGATCTTCGCAATAGCCGGCTATTACCTGCGATGCGCGCCTTGAACGGGACGATTTTTCACCACAATCTGCTCGCGCCTGAATCAATCAGAGCTCCCTTAAGACAATAAGACAATCCATAGTAAATTGATCTGTACCAAGATTAAATGTACTCAAGCCCGTTAGACTTTTGTTCAAAAGCGCAGTGGCTCGGCCTGCTTGGCTACTGCTCGAGAGTGAGACATTTTCGTGGACTAAGACGCGGTATTTTCTTCGGGCTGTCTTAGTTCACTGAACAGACAGGATAAAACATCGAGATCGGCTAGAATATGAAGATGCTCAGTCTTTATCTCAAAGCTCCCAGTCTTGAAAACGGTTATTCGGGAGCACATCTGTAAAGCAAATCGTCGCATCACCCTGGCCTCCCATAAAGTGGCTCGGCGGAGGAACCCCCGACAAGTCGGAATTGTAATATTCCGCTTCTCTGGCGAGCCGCCATGACGCGCGGGCGATGCGACACACCCTGATTCACGCACTCTGCCTCCCCTGCAGCGGGTGACCGAGTGACTCAATATCGAATCTTCGGATTCTGAATAATCCTAAGGAGTAACACACATGACTGTATGGGTTGTTGTCGCTGACGCCAGTAAGGCGCGGATCTTTACCGCTGAAAATCGCTTAAGCCCCCTGCAGGAACTTGAAGATCACGTGCACGCAACGACACGTCTGCACGGGCAGGATTTAGAAGCAGATGCGCCTGGCCGCGCGTTCGATTCTGCAGGCCAAGGCCGCCATGCCATGGGTAAGGAAGAGCTAACCAAAGACACGGAGGCGCAGCGTTTTGCGCACGAACTCAGCGAGGTCATCACCAAAGCCCGCAATGAAGAGGCTTTTATCAAGCTCTACCTGGTAGCCCCACCGAAGTTTCTCGGCATGTTGCGGGATGCTTTGCCTAAAAATGTGAAGGAGCGGCTTGAAGGTGAAGTGCCTCAAGATCTGGTCAAGCACGATGCCGAGGACATTCGCGGGCATTTGCCCGGTTTTCGTTAAGTAAGGAGACCAGACGATGCCAGAAACTCCTGCTCTGCCCGTTGCTGCGCTCTACCACAACGTCGACTTAGCTGGCCTGTCATTTGAGACCACTGCCGATCTCGAACCACTGACCTCTCCCCTGGGACAGGAGAGAGCATTAGAGGCCATTGAGTTTGGCGTAGACATCCAACGCGAAGGATTCAACCTGTTTGTGATGGGTCCAAATGGACTGGGCAAGCATCGTCTGGTCAAAGACATTCTGGAGCAGCGCGCCGCTGCAGAACCGGCACCACAGGACTGGTGCTACATCAATAATTTCGACGATCCGCAGCGCCCATCCGTGCTCAAACTGCCTGCAGGTACCGGACGCAAACTGCGCCAGGACATGCGGCAGTTCGTCGAGGAGCTGCTCACCGCGCTGCCGGCCTCTTTTCAGAATGAGGAGTATACGACGCGCCACCAGGAGATTATCGATAGCTTTAACGAAGCCCAGGAACAAGCCTTTGCCCAGCTCGACCAGGAGGCGCAGGCACAGGGCGTGGCCGTGGTCAGAACCCCCGGCGGTTACACCCTGGCCCCCATTAAGGAGGACAAGCTGCTCACTCCGGAAGAATTTGAAAAACTGCCAGATGAAGAAAAGGCGCGCATTCAAAAAGTCATTGACACGCTGCGTGTCAAACTGCGCGACCTAGTACGTAGCCTGCCTGTACTTCAGCGTGAAAATGCAAGAAAAATCAAAGAATTGCAGAGAGAAGTCACGCAGCTGACGGTCGATCAGCTGATCGCCTGGCTGGAGGATCGATATACCGATTTCCCCGACGTCATCGCCTATCTCGACCGCGTCAAACAAGACGTCATCGAAAACGCTCAATCCTTCATGCCGGCCGATGGCAATATCGAACCCGAAACCGCCCATCGACGGGTCGAGGAATACCATGAGTACGCGATCAACGTACTGGTAGACAATAGCCATACCCAGGGTGCGCCGATCGTCTATGAGAACAATCCAACCTATATGAACCTGACGGGACGCGTCGAACATATTGCTCAGATGGGCACATTGCTGACCGATTTCACCCTGATCAAAGCTGGCGCTTTACATCGCGCCAATGGCGGCTATCTGATTCTGGATGCGCACAAGGTTCTGTCCAATGTCTATGCCTGGGAAGGACTCAAACGCGCACTGGCGGCACACGAACTGAAGATTGAATCCCTCGAACAGGTTTTGAGCTTAGTCAGCACCTTGTCTCTGGAACCCGAATCCGTTCCCTTAAATGTCAAAGTCGTATTGATGGGAGAGCCGCTGCTCTACTACCTTCTGCGCAGCTATGATCCCGAGTTTGGCTCGCTGTTCAAGGTGGAAGCGGATTTTTCTGAAGTCGCGCCCCGCGATGACGTGAATCTACAGCTGTATGCGCAGCTCATCGCTTCATTCCAACAGCAGTCGCAACTCAAACCACTGGAGAAAGCGGCCGTGGCTCGCGTGATCGAGCACGCATCCCGACTAGCCGAAGATGGCGAGAAAGTTTCTTTACATCTGGAAACCCTGAATGACCTGCTACGCGAAGCGGACTACTGGGCCGCAAAGCAAAATCAGCGCCTGATCCGCACCCAGGACGTGGACCAAGCGATTGAGAAACGCATATTTCGCAGTGACCGTATCCGTGAGCTGGTCCACGAACAAATCATTCGGGATATTCAGGTCATCGCGACCACGGGTGAAAAAGCCGGGCAGATCAATGGTCTTTCGGTTCTACAGTTGGGCAATTTTTCCTTTGGGCGGCCCTCGAGGATTACCGCGACCGCCCGCCTGGGTAACGGTAAGGTGATCGATATTGAACGCGAAGCACGCCTGGGCGGTAAAATTTATAGCAAAGGCATTATGATCATGGCGGCCTATCTGGCAAGCCGCTACGCTGCAGATGGGCCACTGCCACTTGCCGCCACCCTGGTGTTTGAACAGTCCTACGGCCGGGTCGATGGAGACAGCGCGACCGCGGCTGAGTTGTGCGTTCTGCTCTCGGCCTTGGCAAACCTACCCCTCAATCAGTCTCTCGCAGTCACCGGCTCTATGAACCAACAGGGTGAAATTCAGGCCATTGGTGGCGTCAACGAAAAAATCGAAGGATTTTTCGACATCTGTCAGGCCAAGGGGCTCAACGGACAACAAGGCGTTATCATCCCCAGCAGCAACCAAGTCCATCTCATGCTGCGCCAAGATGTGCGCGATGCGGTTGCGGCTGGCCAGTTTCATGTTTACACCGCCACCGTCGTAGATGATGTCATGGAGCAGCTATGCGGGCTCCCGAGGGGCACTCCCGACGCGCAAGGACGATACCCTGAGGACAGTTTCAACGGCCGGTTGCAGCGTCGTATCGACACGCTGCGCAGCTTGCACCGCAAGTATGCACGCGAGGCACACGCCGACTTAGATACCCCGCAGGAGCAGATAACCCATGACGCAGATGACAGCTAAGCACCCGGCGCATAGCGATTCGGAGACTCTGACCGTGGCGCTCGATGCGTTCTCAAACCTGTCTGCTGATGTCGACTTGGCACTACGCATCGCTGCCAATCTGAGGTTGCGGGTGCGTGGGGTGTTTATCGAAGAGCCCAGCCTGCTGCAAGCCGCGGCTCTGCCCTGCACCTCGGAGATTATGACCAATAGTGGGACGGAGCGTGACTTAAGCGCAGCGCGCCTGCAGCAATCCCTGCGCAGCACAGCTCAACGGATCGAGACATATCTTGCGACACACGCGCAACAGTTAGGGCTAGCCTGGAGCTACGAAGTGATCCAGGGCGAACGTCTGGGACTCCTCCAAACACCTTTGTCAGAATCCCGCTTGCTGATGTTTTTCGGCCGTGTCCACCACCGCCCATTTCCCAGGCGATCCGCCGGGGCACTGCGTGATATTCTGCTGATCAATGGCGATTCGGCACGCCTGCCCCAGGTTATTGAAGCGCTTACGCCCATTTCAGGCAGCCACAGACTACGTATCAATGTTTTGGAAAAAATGCCGGCCCGTGAACTTCACGCTGTCCTGACGCCACTGTCCCGGCTTCCAAGCATTGATATCGACGCAACGCCTGAGCCGCTTAAAACACACTATGACTTGATACTGACTACTGCCCCTAAAAAGCAGGACGACTGGAGAAAGTTACTCGACATGGCCCGTGGCCCGGTGATGGTCTTACCCTGATGCGTAGTTTATTGCTCCGTCAATCGCGGCATGAGCTCCACCATATTGCACGGGCGAGTACGATAGTCGAGCTGCGGTTCAATCAGATTATCCCAACCGTCCTTACACGCCCCACTGGATCCGGGCAGCACAAATAGATAGGTGCCATTGGCCACCCCTGCGGTTGCCCGAGACTGCATGGTCGACGTCCCAATCAGATCCCAGGAGATTTTCCGAAACATCTCTCCAAATCCTGCGATTTCCTTATCAAACAGCGGTGCAAAGGCCTCCGGGGTGCCATCACGCCCTGTCAGGCCCGTGCCGCCAGTGGAGATAATGACCTGGATACTGTCATTGGCAATCCATTGCGAGACAACTGCGCGAATTTGATAAATATCGTCTTTGACCAGCGTGCGGTCTGCGAGCCGATGCCCCGCCTGGAGGAGCCGGTCGACGAGCACTTGGCCAGACTTGTCGTCGGCCAGGCTGCGGGTATCTGAAACGGTGAGAATCGCAATATCGAGTGGAATAAAAGACTTGTCGGACATGGTATTGAAATGGATTACGGTTGAACCTAGATTCCGCAGTTGGATCACGAAAGTCCACACAAGCCCTTGGCGCACCTGGCAAACCAGAAAAACCTCTCATCACCAATAAGGTGACCACGAGTTTTTCTGATTCACCAGGCACACCAATTGCTTACG
>JANTGD010000279.1 GCA_024763135.1 Thiotrichales bacterium
TCTCCCTCGGGGAGAAGGACAGGATGAGGGAATGCATTCAATCAAAGCATTCAGGCTTAAAATCCCCTCACCCCAACCCTCTCCCTGGGGGAGAGGGAGCTACGAACTCCGAAACTTGAGTATTAACCCAGCAAATAATATAGCTCGTGTGCAGAGCGTCTGGCCTGCGTTGGATCAAGGCGAAAAATGTGAGTTTGCGAGTATCGATGACCTTTTTTCTACGCCGAGCTAGCGTATTACAGGGGTTAACTGAGTAGTGACAAACCGATAAACCCATTTGGCTAATTGATGCAAGCCGTGGTGCCATTTCTGTAGTCAATGCAGCAAGCCGATTACCGCATCAAAGCGGACTCGCCGGATTGGTTTTAACCTCCAGCGTAGTAAAACAAAAATTCAATGGTTACCCGCAAGTTTCTCCTGTAAAACTTCGCGACATATCTATACCAGCATTCATCACCCACCGTATCGATGATGCTTACCCGGGCTCGCCGAATGATCGCGCCATTGCGCTTAACAAGGCTGTTGAAACACTCTCAGCTGGCACGATCCAGCTTTAATTGTGGCTCAAAATGCTCATTCACTGCGTGTAAACTGCGCTTTTTCTCCAGATTTTGCCTTGTCTCGCACTCACCTGAGAGTTTTTCAACAGCCTGCTAAGCGTTCGGCATCCAAGTAAGCGCTCGAGCTTGAAAAGCGCTGCAATAATCAGTTGCCAAGAAACAGCCGCCCAGCTTCGGCAAATGCCAAAAGAGCAAAAACGAGAAATAGCAAGGCTACAGTGCGGTGTACCCAATAATGGGGGATGCGCCGTAACAGGGTGACGCCGAGTGCCGCTCCTATCAAGGTCACTCCCCACAGCGCTAACGTGCCCCCAACAAACACAGACCAAGGAGATGAACTTTGCGCTGCCAGTGCAACCATCGCAAGCTGAGTCTTGTCTCCCAGTTCTGCCACAAAAATCAGCATAAAACTAGCGAGCCACACGGCACGGTGACTTGTATTGCCGTCTGAGTCAGATGCTTCCTCGGCGTCCGCCCAGGAACGCCAGGCGAACACAGAAAATAATAAGCCTGCAGCTATCAATACGACTTCTCGAGGAATGACCTGGGCCACACCTTGTCCAACAAATACCGCCAGCAGGTTGAGAACGGTAAAAGCGGCGCAGCCACCGACGATCACCGGCATGGCACGATGCCGGTGGGCAAGGGTCATCACCATAAGCTGAGTTTTGTCGCCCATTTCGGCGAGAAACAGCAGGACAAACGATGAAAATAACGTGGTTAATTCCATGGCTACATTGTCTTAGTGCAAGGGAGGAAAAAAATGGCAATACTCTGAAGTGACGCTGTCACAATGTGCCAAGAAAAACCCCAGGATCGTATACAGCGAAAGGTCTCAAGCTTGATCCTAACTACGGTAGCTTAGCAAAAGACAGGTAATTCAGACCTCATCGACAATATAAACAGAATCATCCACACGGACCAAGGCCCGAACAGTAACAGAATAAGAAATTATGCCCGAATGTATCACCTGCCGCACCCTTCTCCTGAACTTGTAGTTACCTCGAGTCAGACCCGAAATCAGGGCAAACATGATCTTTGGCAGTGACAGTGTTGACGGCACATTTGAACACTCGCTGAGTCGCTACAATCACCTGAATAACGCTCTCCATTGCCTGTATCATCGTGCGGCACACAACAAGTTATCAGCATGCTCCGGATTACTGCTTAGCCAACAAATTGACTCTGCGCGCCTGCGTATAATTGTTTGCTCCGTTCAAGGCGGTCAATGAAGAATTCTCTGCAACGGCGCACTCTGGCGGTATGACGCAAATCCACATGACTCAACACCCATATTCCCCAGGTAGACATCGGTAACGCAATTGGCAATCTTTTTATCGTAGCCTTCGGCTGCATACTCGCCAGCGCATCCGGCATATAGCATGGCATGCACGCAATGCCTATCCCGGCCTGCACGGCCGCATACATGCTGTAGAGATCATCGACACGCAGGGCAATCTCTCCATTTGGGAAGTTCCCTACAGCCCATTCCGGCAATGTCTTTTCATCATCCCAAACGACCAATGGGGTTTTCTCCGGATAATCTACTTTTGTATTCACGTAGACACCATGTTGCAGTTTCGTAATTTCTTTGCCAATAAGATAGTCAGGAGGTTGGGGCGTTAAGCGAATGGCCACGTCTGCTTCACGCGCAGCTAAGTTTTTCAGGCCTTTGGCGACCAATAGATTTAATTGTATTTGCGGATGATCGCTACGAAACTCCGCCACCGCACCCATCAAACAAAAATCGAGAATATCGTGCGGCATTGTCAGGGTAATCTCACCGACTAATCGACTATCTTGGCCAAACAGTTGGCGAGCAACCTCTTGGTTTTTGGCTTCCAACTCCAATGCTAACTCATAGATCGCGCTCGCTGCAGCGGTCATTTCGTATCCACTCGAAAGACGCTCAAACAAACGCACACCATGCCTATCTTCCAATTGGCGGATCCGCCGCGAAACAGTTGTGTGATTGACACCCAGCACCTTCGCAGCAGATGTAACATTACCGCTCCGCGCAACCTCTAGAAAGTACCGAATATCGTCCCAATCAATCATACGTGCATTTTTGCACTAATGATCTGCAAAAGTCGACAATTTTAAATCCTTGCTTCCGCATCTAATATTACCAGTAGCTATCTAGCCAATTCATCTCCTGACGGAACCACAATATTTTCGTGCGCTACAAGAAAGCACGCTCAGTAATGTGGACCGCGCCCAGAAGAGTAATAAGCTAGATAGTCACGGTACATCAGCAATTCCTTCATACCACAGGAGAACATCATGTCAGCATTACCTCAGTCTTTGAAAAAAGTTGTTTTAATCACCGGCTGCAGTTCAGGCTTCGGGCGTCTTTCGGCCGAGACACTGGCGCTTCAGGGACACTGCGTCTATGCAACGATGCGGGATCCATATGGGCGGAATCATTCAGCTGCGGCCGATCTACAGCGCATAGCCTCAAGAAAGAATATCAACATCCAGGTACTTGCACTAGATGTTACCGATGATACTTCGGCCAAGGCGGCAGTTAAGAAAATTATACAGGACGAGGGTCATATCGATGTCTTAGTCAATAATGCCGGCATTATGAATGTGGGCATTACTGAGGCCTATGAACTCGATCAAATCAAACACCAAATGGAGGTTAATTTCTACGGGCCCGCCAGGCTTGATCGATTGGTCATACCGTATATGCGGAAACAAAAATCGGGCCTGTTAATCCATGTATCCTCACTGGCCGGTCGCCTGGTATTCCCCTATTTCGGGTCCTATTGTGCCAGTAAGTTCGCGATGGAAGCGCTTGCCGAATCTTACCGCTATGAACTGTCTTCCCAGGGCATCGATTCAATTATCGTGGAGCCAGGACCATTCGATACATCGTTAATCAGCAATGCACCGAAGCCACACGATCACGCCCGCCTGGCTGAGTATGGAGAATCAGCAGCATATCCCGACAAAATGCTTGCGGCGTTTGAAGCGTTTTACCAAACCGGTGATGCGGTTCCGCCACAACAAGTGGCTGATGATATTGCACGATTAATTGATATACCACATCAACTACGCCCATTGCGTACTGTATCTGGCCTAGATTATGGGCTTCGTAAACTAAATTCGAGAATCAAGACTGTCCAAGGTGAGTTACTAGAAACACTGAAACTGCAGAGTATGGATCCAAACGCAGCGCCGCACGAAGCGGCATCCGTAAAATCATGAAGAGGAAAGATATGGCGACACAATACATATGCGCATACTAACTCAAGTTCCGGAGTTCGTAGCACCCTCTCCCCCAGGGAGAGGGTTGGGGGGTAACGTGATTTTAAGCGTAATTGCTTTAATTTAAATGCACTCCCTCTTCCCGTCCTTCTCCCCGAAGGAGAAGGCACGCTCTAATTCAGAATGAAATGGTATTTAAACACAGAAACTTGAAATACAAATGTAGAGTATTAAGTTGTTTGTCGAGATAGAAGCGCTTTCTTTGCGCGCTCCACTTTTAATAAAATTTCCTCGGCTGACTAAATCCAAACTAAAGATTTTCCTTTGTCATTGTGTTCGTCGATAAAGTTCATTATCGATTCCTCAAGTTCTTTCACCGACGTAAAAACCCCTCGACGTAGTTGCATTTCCAAAAAAATACCTCTTAACTAAATTTAGGAAGCTCTGATCAATTCGTAACACAGCATCTTGCGGCGCAAAATCGCCCACTTTGAAGTAGCCCCCAATTTTAGGACAGGTTGATAAGATAAAAAAACAAGGGCCAAAACCCTGACCCAATAGGTATCAACCATGACCAGAAAACGTAAGACCCACAGCCCGGAATTCAAGGCTAAAGTCGCCCTCGAAGCCATCAAGGGGATGAAGACAGCCAGCGAACTCGCCAGCCAGTTTCAGGTTCACCCAACGCAAATCAGCGCCTGGAAAAAACAGGCAAGAGAGATACTGCCAGAAGGCTTCAAACGAGGCAGTCCATCCAAGCAAAAAACCGAACAGCAACTGACCGCCCCGCTGTATGAAGAAATCGGCAGGCTCAAAATGGAGCTTGACTGGTTGAAAAAAAAAGCTGCCATTTTCGAGGAGGGATAAGAAGATGTTGATCGATCAACAACATCCTGATATTTCCCTCACCCGACAGTGCCAGTTGCTCGGTATTAGCCGATCCAGCTACTACCATCAGCCAGCCGGGGAATCTAAAGAGAACCTCAGGTACATGCGCCTGATTGACGAGCAATACCTGAAAACCCCGTTTTTCGGCTACCGCCAAATGACCCGATGGCTCATTCGCCAAGGGCATCCGGTCAACCCCAAAAGAATCGCAAGATTGATGCGACTGATGGGGTTGCAAGGCGCGGTTCCCGGCCCGCACACCAGCAAACCGTGCCCCCAAAACAAGATCTATCCCTACCTGCTCAAAGGGATGCGGCTGAGCCACGCCAACCTTGTCTGGTCAACGGATCTGACGTATGTGCCTATGGCGACAGGGTTCATGTATCTGACAGCGATCATAGACTGGTACAGCCGTTACGTGGTTGCCTGGG
>JANTGD010000280.1 GCA_024763135.1 Thiotrichales bacterium
AGTTTGCCGGTATTCCTTAACTCCGGCTTCGTATTTCTTTGCCATCAATCTTCTCCTTACAGAAGTCGCTGTCGGATTTGGAAGTCTGGCGCTGATGACCAGATGGAGCGGCACTATAGGGAAGAGTTGCTATGAACTGAAGTAAATATTTCTGATAGTATATATAAAATAAAGTTTATCTTAATAAGCTACATAAACTGGACCTAATCAATGAACCTACGCCAAGTAACACTGCATCAACTCCGGCTTTTCAACAGCTTAGGCAATCATCTGTCCTATACGAAAGCGGCTGAAGAGCTACACCTCACACAACCGGCGGTTTCTATCCAAATCAAGAGACTCGAGGAGAGCCTCGGGACGCCCCTAATAGAAAAAGTGGGTAAGCGCTTGTTCCTTACAGAGCCGGGCAACAAGCTTTTTGACGCGTCGTCAGATGTTTTGGATCGGTTGAAGGTCCTCAATGACGATATCGCGGGTATGGCCGCTGGGGTAAAAGGGCCGCTGAAGGTGGCTGCCATTACCACAGCTAAATATTTTATGCCCCATCTAATGGGTAGTTTTCTGCGAAATTATCCCGAAGTGGAACCCAGCCTGACAATTACCAATCAAGCGAAAATAGTGCAGCGTCTGGAAGAAAACCTCGATGATCTGGTGGTTATGGGTACGGTGCCTGACGGGCTGGAACTCGAAGCGAAGTTTTTTCTCGAAAATCCACTGGTAGTCGTTGCGCCTCCGAGTCACCCGTTGGTGGGGCAAAAAAATATTCCACTCGAGCGTATCGCGACTGAGCGGTTTATTTCCCGGGAAATCGGCTCGGGTACGCGAGCCGCCAGAGCTAAGCTTTTTGCTGAACATGGTCTTGAAGCCCAAACCTACATGGAGCTTGGGAGTAGTGAAGCGATTAAACAAGCGGTTATGGCGGGGATGGGGATATCGGTTTTATCACGCCACAACCTTGGGATAGAAACCAAAGCAGGTCTACTTGCAGAATTAGACGTTGCACACTTTCCACTCATGCGCAGATGGTATGTGGTGCACTTAAAAGGTAAGAAATTGACGAATACCGTTAAGATATTCATGAATCTCTTGCTTGAAGACGGCGCCAGTATTTGGCATCAGCAGGAACCAACCAATCGGATTACCTGCCGAAAAACGGCGTTAAAAAAGCGTAATTAGTTCAGACACAGGAAAGTGACGGACAGGGCAAATAGCAGTGAAAAAGTGCAATGCACAGGGAGTAAAAAGCTATTTTATGTCGCTTTTCATAACGCAGAAATTAGCCCGACGGTGCGTGTATCGGCGGGTGGTAAAAAAATGCAATGAACCGGATGTTGTCGGCATAAATAATTCCGGCCAGCGTACTGGTTTTTATCCATAGAATAAGTGTAAGAATGAATTCTGAGTTTAAAACAGATTTATAGTAAGGCGCGTGTAATGCTTGGAAGCTGTGATTTTTCAAGCGACCATGAGGGTCACAAAAAAGTGGCTAACGTCCGATATCTGTTAGCAAGGCGATTAGTAGAGTTGCCGGTTTTTTTAACTTTTCCAACTAGAATTTGGATCATACGTAATGCCCGAAAATTCCGCAATTCAGCGCAATTCCCCCAGCCCTCCCGGACAATTGCTACGGCACGCAACGTTCCGGCAGCTTCAGGTTTTCGAAGCGGTATACCGACTAGGTTCCTTCACCAAAGCAGCTGAAGAGCTTTTCCTCACCCAGCCAACGGCTTCAACGCAAATTAAGAAGTTAACCGAAGCTGCCGGAATATCCTTGTTCGAACAGGTGGGCAGGAATGTCAAACCAACCGAAGCAGGTACTCACCTTTATCAAGCCTGTCGACAGGTTTTTAGTGCGCTCAATCATCTGGAGGTTCAGTTCGATGAACTCAAAGGATTGAAACGGGGCAGACTGCGCTTGGCCGTCATTACCACGGCCAAATACTTAACCCCTGAAATGCTTGGCGATTTCAGCGTGTTATATCCCGACATTGAGTTATCGCTCAAAGTCACGAACAGGGATCGGGTCATCGAACGTATGTCGGCCGATGAGGATGATCTGTATATTCTGAGTCAGGCGCCGGATAATGAAATCGAAGCTGAAATCTACCCTTTTGCCCCGAATCCGTTGGTGGTCATGGCGCCGAAACATCATGCGTTGGTTGGTAGAAAGCACATCCCTTTCGAGGAAATCGCAAAAGAGCCGTTTATTATTCGCGAACCGGGTTCCGGTATTCGAGATGCGACGCAGCGCGTTTTTAAGGATGCCGGCTTCAAACCTAAAATTCGCATGGAAATCGGCAGTAATGAAGCGATTAAACATGCGGTCGTAGGTGGATTAGGGCTGTCAATCTTATCGTTGCACTCCTTAGCGCTCGAGGGGAGCGAAGGCCCGTTGACTGTTTTGGATGTGGAAGGCTTTCCAATTTGGCGCCAGTGGTACTTAATGCATCGAAAAAACAGGGAGTTATCTTTCGTTGCGAAAGCATTCCTACGTTTTGCTATTCAATACGAGATTAAGATTCGAGAACGGATGCTACGCACCTGGCCAGGTCTTAAGCTCACTGAGGAGCATGAACCGTCTGTCGCGATTCAGCGTTAAGGAAGCTCTGATTCATTACTGGCGCGAGCAGATTGTGGTGAAAAATCGTCCAGTTCAAGGCTCGGATCGCAGGTAATAGCTGGCCCTTCGGGAGACCCGCAAATGGCCCAATACCGCGTTGCATTGCTTGGAAAGGACCGGGCCATTCCCGGCGCAGTGCACCTTTTCTTGGGCCATTTGCGGGTCTCTGGGCCTTACCTTTTTTCCCGCATGGCCCACTAGGAGTGGGCTATTTTGGACTACCTCAGTTAGCCCTTTATGGGGCAAGGGGGATTGAGTCCTATCGGATTCACTGCCTGATCGAGTAGAAAAATCTATAGAAAAGATCCGGTTTAGAGGAGGTCTAACAGGCTGTTGAAAAACTCTCAGGTGAGTGCGAGACAAGGTAAAATCTGGAGAAAAAGCGCAGTTTACACGCAGTAAATGAGCATTTTGAGCCACAATTAACGCTGGATCGTGCCAGCTGAGGGTTTTTCAACAACCTGCTAAGTTGATCGGGTAGTGCTTGCTGACATAAATATAAAAGGGATATATCGTATAAACTCATTGAAGATCATCAATCCCTGTTATTCCGAATTTCAATAAGATTTTTGTTCCTGCCTACCTCATAATCTCCGATCGCTGTGCGCATTACGTGAGCGCTCCGGCATGCCTGAAGCGAAATGGTTACAACGAACGGGGATTACGCTATGCAAATATTCAACGAAATCAGTTTTCGCAATCTCCGGGGGGATGTGTTTGGGGGTATCACCGCTGCGGTGATCGCTTTGCCCATGGCGCTAGCCTTTGGTGTCGCCTCGGGCGCCGGCGCGGAAGCCGGGATGTATGGGGCGATTTTGGTCGGTCTTTTTGCGGCCTTATTTGGGGGATCACCCACCCTGATTTCAGAACCTACCGGTCCCATGACCGTTGTGTTTACCGCGGTACTGGCCAATCTGATCGCCTCCGACACAGAGCAGGGTATGGCCATGGCGTTTACGGTCGTGGTCATGGCGGGGATGTTCCAGATACTGTTTGGTGCATTGAAGCTGGGCAAGTACGTGACGCTTATGCCGTACTCTGTGATTTCCGGATTCATGTCGGGTATCGGTATTATTCTGATCATTCTGCAGATCGGCCCTTTTTTGGGGCAGGCGGCTCCCCCTGGCGGTGTGTTTGGAACACTCAAAGCGATTCCTGCCTGGCTGAGTCAGATTCATTGGGCCGAAACGGCCTTAGCCCTACTGACCGTTTCTATCTTGATTGCTTCGCCCAAGCAATTGAAGAAGTACATCCCACCTCAACTGGCAGCCTTGCTGATTGGCACAGTACTGTCTCTGTGGCTGTTAGGGTTAGATGATCTGCGTAGGATCGGTGAGATACCCAAAGGCCTGCCGTCTTTTCAATTACCGGTGTTTTCCGCCGAGCATTGGCAGAAGATGATTATCGATGCAATGGTGCTGGGGATGCTGGGCTGCATCGATGCCTTGCTGACCTCCGTGATTGCCGACAGCATGACGGGTAAACAGCACAATTCCGATAAGGAACTCGTGGGTCAAGGGATTGGTAATATCATGTCTGGTCTCTTTGGTGGTCTTCCCGGTGCAGGTGCAACTATGGGTACCGTGGTGAGTATTCAGGCCGGTGCCATGACGGCGCTGTCCGGTCTGGTTCGTGCGGGGCTTTTATTGATCGTGTTGCTGTGGGCGGCCGATTTAACGGCGGTGATTCCATTGGCTGTTTTGGCTGGGATCGCTTTTAAGGTTGGTGTAGATATTATTGACTGGGGGTTTTTGCGACGAGCACATTTGTTATCGGCTAAAGGCGCTCTCATTACCTACGGAGTGATTGGGTTGACCGTGTTCGTTGATCTGATTGTCGCGGTGGGTCTAGGCCTGTTCGTTGCGAATATTATGACCATCAACAAACTATCGAAACTTCAGGCCGCCGACGTCAACCTGATTACGGATCCAGAAAAAACCGACATTCAGCTCAGTGACTACGAAAAAGAACTGCTCTCAGAAGCAAAGGGGAAAGTTGCACTGTTGCACTTGCGTGGCGCGCTGATTTTTGGCGCCTCCCGACAAATCTCGCAGATGAGTACCAATACGGATTGCTGCCAGGAGTTGATCTTAGATATGAGTGAGGTCTCCAATTTGGGTGTTTCAACCGCACTCGCAGTGGAAAAGGTCATCCGCGCCATGACTGACGCGGGGACTGATGTCTTTATCGTCGGCCTTCAGGGGCAGCCAAAAGAGCGCCTGGAAAAGCTGGGCGCCTTGCAAGTGCTCCCCAAAGACAGCCTTTACTCCGATCGTCAGATCGCCATCGAACGTGCAGTTTTCAATACCCGAAAAGGGAATGACGCCGCATTGCAGGAGGGCGCCTCTTACTAACTCAAGTTTCGGACTTCGTAGCCCCCTCTCCCCCAGGGAGAGGGTTGGGGTGAGGGGATTTTAAGCCTGAATGCTTTGATTGAATGCATTCCCTCATCCTGTCCTTCTCCC
>JANTGD010000281.1 GCA_024763135.1 Thiotrichales bacterium
TCACCATAGGACCACTATGATTCATAAAAACAAAACCACATCTAACCCCTTGATGACTCACTGATACAGACAGTTTGGGCTTGGCGGTGTACTAGTAATCCAGCTGAGGATTCCAGGTTTAAAATCCACCGCCGGTATGGAATCCGCCGCCCCCACCGCCTCGACTGCCCCAGCCCCCTCTGCCGAGCCCGCCTGGCAATCGAATACCGCGGGGAAAGCGCTGCGTGTCGGGGAATCGAATGCCGCCTGGCAGGCGAAAGTCTGGGGGTAGGCCCAGGCTGCCCACGGGTCTGCGCTGGCGGTAACGTACGAAGCGTTGCTGGCGCTCCAAGGAAGCCCACAAAGTCTCAGCATCAAGCAGGCCACGGGTAAACTCGGTCAATAGCAGTTCGATGCCCTGTGGGTCGCTAAAGTGTGAGTTCACGGCGGCGAAATCATAGGCTTTGAAACGCTGACGGATATCCGTCAGCGCCTGTAAGCGTTGTGTGAATTTGCCATGAATATCCTGGTGGTGCCGCATGCTGGCTGCTACTGCTGTCTCGTCTTGGCGGAGTTGTGCAAGTTGACTGACCAGCGTGTCATCCTCATAGCCTTCGGTCTGCGCAGCCTGCTGCTGAAGTTTTGGGATGGGTTCGGCTTTGAAGGCCTCGACCAGCTGCGCAATTGCCCGCTGGGCATAACTGTCCTTTGCCGTGGTGAAACCGGCACGCTGCTCGAGCAACGTTTGGTAGTGTGTTTCGGCCTGCTGGATTTGCTCATCTAGTGCGGCCAGTTGTTTGGTTGTGTCTTGCACTGCTGTTTCAAAGGGTACCAGTCCTTGCGCTTCCTCAAAGGCTCGTTCTTTATCCGCAAGTGATTGGAGCAACGATTGCGTGTGTTCGCGGAGCTTTTCCGTATGTTCCTTGAGGTGTTTGGGAATCTCGAGGAGCAAATAATAATTTTGCCGATTGGCTTCGTATCGGATATGCCGCGCGAGCAAGCGATCGAAAAATCGCGCTATCGGGTTGGCTCGATAGTCTGAGGTGCCGTAGCGCCGTTTCCAGAGGTACTGAAAGAGGGGGTCTTCGCGAAATGGACGGCCTTTGTCCTCCCGCGCCTGTTCGGCTTGCAACATTTTTTGCTCGGCGGCATTGAGCGTATCGAGAGCTGTTTGGGTCTCTTCGCGCAGCGTCTGGTAGTCCGATTGTTGTTCCAGTTGCGCATGGATGGTTTGCTCAGTCTCCTCCAGCGCCTGGGTTTGCTGTGCCAGGGTTGCGCTCATTGTGTCACGCTTGGCTTCGAGTTCAGTCTGCAGTGCTTCGGTTTCCCGGGTTTCCCTGCGGAGGGTTTCGAGTGCGTCATGGCGTTCATGCAATAATTGCGTGACGTGTTGTTCAACATGACTCAGCCGGCCTGGAAAATCCGGATCATCGAGATCTTCCAGGCGCAGTTCAGCCAGTTGACGATAGAGGGCGGCTTCCTGGTTTTGCAATGCGACCAGATTTTGACTGGTATTTTCCGCGCGTTGTTCGAAGCCCTGGATCTGATCGCGGAGATCGCGTAATGCCGCATCGATCGCATAAAGTACTTGTCTGGCGTTACTCATGGTTTACCATCGCGTGATCGCTGCACCAGAGGTTTCGATGCTGTAGTCCGGTTGTAAGTAGCCGGGCCGTTTGATGCCCACTTTGTTGTGCTGAATGATGCCATCGTCCTGTTTATCCTGAGCGACCTGCCGATAGGTTTTTTCATCGACGCGCAAGCCGAATTTGTCAACGCGTTGTGTTTGGCCATTTTCCTCTGAAGTCATCGGCAGCATCAGGGGGCGACCGTCTGCGCCAATGGCTTCGACGATGAGGTAGTAGTTACGCGCCCGCTTGTTAATGTCGGGGTAGCGCCAGATCCCACTTTTTTCTCCTGGGCGTGACACGATTTGCAGTACGTAGGATTGCTGCAGCGTTGCGGCCAAATCTTTAAGGTCGGATAGCGCGAGCTGTGCTGCTTTAAGATCCCCCCCACCGAGCGCGGCTTGTCCGGATTGACGCAGGCTGGTCGCTTGGTCAATAGCGCTGGATACTTTGGCAAGTTGTTTGATTTGACTGTAGTAGCGCGCCAGTTCCTTGGGCAAGTACGCGATTTGAGCGAGCTGCTCGAGGCTATGCTCAACGCGATCCAGCTGAGCGTTAGCTGCGGTGAGTTGTGTGTCTGTTACCGACAGGTTCTGTTGGAGCGCGCGCTGATCGAGGCTGCTGACATTAACCTGTGGCTCGGGCAGCGGCGTATCGCGTGCAGCCGTGAGGTGCTGTTGTGCCTGCTGTAATGCTTGTGCCGCTTTGGCCCGGATGGCCTGGGCACCGGGCTGGATCGACTCGGGTAGCGTGGAGGTCTGAGCCTGATCCAGTGTCGTCTGGAGGCGCTGCAGGCGTTGTTCCACCTGGGTCAATGTAGCTTCTGTCGTCGCCACAGCGCTTGTCAGTTGTTTGATTTCCTGCTGGGCATGATGGCGTTGGGGTAGCGTTACCGCGCCAAAATAGACTCCCCAAGCGGCAAGTAGCGAGGTGATCGCGATACCTGCACGTTTGCCCCAGCGACCCCGTTGCACATAGAAATGTGCCAATCGCGTTTTGAATCCGGCAGGGGGCGCGCGATAGGCAAAGCGTTGGTCTTTGAGTGCCTGGACGCCAGCGGCGATCGTGGCGTCATCTACCTCAATGCCTTGCGATGCATAAATCCTTTTAACCTTGGCAATGAGCGCTTGATCACGTGAGTCGGCGTCCAGTTCACGCGCAACAAAAGCATCGCGCCGACGCAAGGTGTCGACGACGTCCATGGCGAGCATGACGTCATCGAGCTCGACAGACGAGGCGTTGGTCGCAGTCATGAGTCAGCGCTTAATCCTGCGGTGTGTGGCCGGGAAGCAGGGCCCCTTCAGTTGCCAGCTGGGCCAGGCGTTGCTTGCCTTCCTCTACGGCAAGGCGAACCTCTTCGGCATTGCGGGTCGAGGCGGCGCGCATTTCATCGATCAAGGCCACGGAGCGTTCCTGATAATTGACGATCGAATCGACCAGTTTCTTCACAGCCGCTGCACGGATGGTAGGCCCGTAGCCGGCTTTGATCGCTTCTTCCTGGACTTTGCCGCCGACATCTGCCAGCACCTCCAGGCTGTCACTGATGCCTTCTTTCATTGCGTTGAGCGCTTCAGTGCTTTCGAATAACCCCGAGAGCCCGGTAAACGACGCCGACAATGCAGTGAGTACGATTTCGTTGGTGCCAAAAAAGCTCACCGACTGAGAATAGACGCGCTCTTTGATGTCAGTCGTTTGGATCAGCCGGGTCATTACGGATTCGGTGGTGTTATAACTGAGTTTCAGGTTGTCGGCTAAGTCTTTGGCAATTTGATATCGATCGTCGGCATTTTGTAAGGCGCGCAGTTTTTCATCCCGGTTGAGTTCCAGTCTGGCGATAGTGGCACGGTCCTCGCTTTGATTGTCTTCAATGGCTTGACTGGACGCCTGGAGTGCCTGTTTGGCCACATCCAGCGCAGTCTCTGCCTGATTGAGTATATCGGCAGCCAGTACTTCGGCTTGTTTCAAAGCGCCACGGAAGTCTCGATAAGCGTCGAGAATGAGTTGTTCGCGTTCGATCTGATCTTTCGAATCACGGGCGACATCCAGGTAGGTTTCCTTGATCTCTTGGAAACGTTTTGGGATATCCCCTCGTGTCACCTTCATCCAAACATTCTCAAGGCGCTCGATGAAGCTGAGTTTGCCGTCACTGAGCTGGTCCACCATGCTTTTGGCATCATTGCGGATGCTATTGAATGCTTGCGCAATGTCCTGGTAACGCTGCCCTATCCGCATGGCTTCTATCTGTTCGCGGACCACCTGATTGAACAGCGAGGCCTGATTGAGGGTGCGTGCAATGGCGATCGCTTTTTCTTCGTCGAGATCGCTAATTTGTTCGATCAAAGAAAGAATAGGGGCCTCTTCGGTTTTTTCGGGCACCAATCCCAGTTCGTTCAGTTTATCCAGTGCTTTGTCCAGATACTTCAAGGGGCTTGACGTGAGGGTTATATCATTCATTGGGGAAGCCTTTTAACTCGGTGATTTCGGTTATCAGACTGTTGAAAAAATCTCGGGTGGCCCATTCTACGTTAGAAATCAGCTTAAGGAAGCTCAGATTAATTCTGGCGCGAGCAGATTGTGGCGAACAATCGTCCCGTTCAAGGCGCGGATCGCAGGTCATAGCGGGTTATTGCGAAGATCCGCCACACAGAAGTGGGCGATTTTGCGCCGCAAGATACCGTGTTACGAATTGATCAGAGCTTCCTTAACCCTTTCAGTTGCCGGAAGGATTCTGCACATTCATCGACGAGATCGATTTCTGCGTGCCTGGTGACACACGAATAGAGACCCCTGCTGTGCGCGAAACTGCCTGGATCTCGGCCAAAGCTCAAGCATGCTGAGTTGTTATCCGGCATTGCAGGTGCACTGCGCTTTCTTACCCGATGTTGCCTTGCGCGCACCCATGTCTTTTCAACAGTCTGTTAAGGATAGCATTGGATGCGATAATTTCGGACAAAGGCGGCGTATTTGCAAAGCTTGTTTACGCATGACACCACCCGATGGGTGTGTAGCACCTGCAGCTTGGGGACAATGCAAGCTGCAGGCGGAAAGGGTGGGTCGTGGTGAATTACGTGATTACAGAAGGTTCATTGCGTCCAGTGTACTGCTTGATCTGGGCAATTTCTTCGGCAATGAGGGCAATCGGACCGAGGAGTGTCTGTGCATCCTCGAGGTAGTCCTGGGGGTTTTGCGTATAGGATTCGAGGTAGACCCTGAGCGTAGCACCTTTGGTGCCCGTGCCGGAGAGTCGAAACACCAAGCGGCTGCCATCTTGGAAACCAATCCTTATGCCCTGATGTTCGCTGACCGAGCCATCAATGGGGTCGGTGTAACTGAAGTCGTCTGCGAAAGCCACCGTATAACCGCCAAATGTCTGCCCCGGCAACTGCGCGAGTTGTTCCCGTAGCTGTGTCATTAAAGCCTGCGCGCCTTCGGCATCGACTTCTTCATAGTCATAGCGTG
>JANTGD010000282.1 GCA_024763135.1 Thiotrichales bacterium
GAACAACCATTCCCTGCGAAGTGCGCCTACCCAGGCATGCAGACAGGACAACTGCGCCCGTCATTTTAAGCTGGACGAGGTACTAGGAGGCTGTCCGCGATGAGGGACTGTCGCAAAAGGAAGCCATTGCGAGACCATTTGTTGACTCATTCGTGGCGAATAGGGACTCCCATTCAACGAAAATGAGTAGAAAAATGAACCCAGAAAGGCTATTTCGCAGTCGGCCATCTCTCTTCTCAGACAGGCTCTTAGTGCATGGTATTCACTTTAGATAGCGCTGAACGTGATCGGCTCAGCAGCCTTAACGTTCCTTGCGACGAGCTGTAGATTCTCGGGTGTGTTTGGTATCAATCATACCGCCAAAACCTGATTCAGCGCCTGTTGTTGTGACTGAGCTAGGATAGCGTGGTTCATAGGAGATTAAGCCAAGCACCTGCATAACAACGCTCCTCACAGCATCTTCGGACGCCAAAAAAATCAACTTAAGGGACCCTAACGCTGCCATGCAAACTCGCGAGCAAATCAACGCTTTGATCAGTTATCTAAACGGAGAAATTATTGGGCAGGAGGTGCTCGTCAACCGCCTTATCATTGGTCTGCTTGCCGACGGGCATCTTCTGGTGGAAGGTGCGCCCGGCCTGGCCAAAACCAGAGCCATCAAAGCACTCGCGCAAGGCCTGGAGGCTGATTTTCACCGCATTCAGTTCACACCTGACCTGTTACCAGCGGATCTGACGGGGTCCGACATCTATCACCCGGAGGATGGTAGTTTTCAATTTTCGCCCGGCCCTATCTTTCACAATCTTATTCTTGCCGACGAAGTGAACCGCGCACCGGCCAAAGTACAATCAGCATTGCTCGAAGCCATGGCCGAACATCAGGTGACTGTAGGTGCCCATAGCTATCCCCTGCCTAAGCTGTTTCTCGTTATGGCCACCCAAAACCCCATCGAACAGGAAGGCACCTATCCACTACCTGAAGCGCAACTCGACCGTTTTATGTTACATGTGCTGGTGGACTATCCGAACCTTGAAGCCAGTCGTAAGATTCTCGCTCTGGCGCGCGCAGAAGCCATGGAAACATTAAACAATTCACAATCAGCAACATTCAGCCCCCTCTCTCAAGCAGTAGTGTTCGCCGCAAGAGCTGAAATCTTACAACTTCATTTGGCGGAGAATGTGGAGCGCTACATCCTGGAGCTGGTAGAGGCCAGTCGGCACCCCGAACGCTACAGTGAACAGCTGGCTACCTGGATACGATGGGGCGCCAGTCCCCGCGGAGCGATAGCGATTGAGCGTGCGGCACGCACGCAGGCATGGCTTTCCGGACGTGACTTTGTAACCCCCGAAGACGTCCGCGATGTCACACCCGACGCGCTGCGACATCGCATTCTTCTGGACTATGCTGCCGAAGCCGATGGAATTTCTGCCCAGGAATGTATCGCCGGGCTGCTTTCCCAGGTACCCGCTCCCTGACGATGAGCAAGGGTGTCTCGCTAGAACTTGGAGAGCTGCTGCGTCTGCGAGCCCAGGCGCATTTGGTCAAGCTTGGCAGCCGGCAACTCGCCCGCGCAGCGCGGGCAGGCACATATCGCGCCACTCAGCGAGGCCGGGGACTGGAGTTCGATGAAGTGCGCATCTACCAACATGGCGATGATGTACGCACGATCGACTGGCGTGTCACCGCAAGGCGCGGCCGTCCCCACACAAAGCTTTTCCGTGAAGAACGAGAGCGCCCCGTGTTGATTCTCACAGATTTATCTGCAGGGATGTTCTTTGGCACGCGCAAGGTCTTCAAATCTGTGCTTGCAATGCAGTTGAGCGCACTTGCCGCCTGGGCAGCAGAGTTTCGGGGTGATCGCGTCGGCGGCGTCGTCACGGGGATGAACGGCCATCGGGAAATTCCGCCAAGACCGCGCCGTGAAGGTGTGCTCCAGTTGCTCAAAGCTTTGGAAGCTCTGCAACCCAGGCAACCCGGGGAACCCCGGCCCGGCCAGCTCGACGCTGCACTGGAGCGCCTTAACCGCGTCGCCCATCCCGGCAGCCTGATTTTGATTGTGAGTGATTTTCTGGAACGTGGCGACGCACTCGAAAGACTATTAGCAACAGCGCGGCGACACAACGATGTACTCATCGCGCAGATCAGCGACCCATTGGAGCAACATCTGCCAGCGCAAGGTCGTTTGCAATTGGGTACGCCCCGACAGCAAATCGTCATCGACACGAATGACCCCGCCATCCAACGCCTCTGGGCAACAGAGTATGCGCAGCGCCATGTTGAGATCGAAACCCTCTGCAAGCGCTATGCGATTCCCCGTCTGGATGTGCAAACCCAGGAGCCTGCGCTGCAAGCCCTCAGCCGTCTCATCGTCTCATGAATACCGACGCCCCCTCCGATCCGCTTGCAGCCCTAAAACCCATCCATCCACCAGACAGCGTGCCGTGGTGGCCGTTGGCGCCCGGCTGGTGGCTACTACTCAGCATGCTCGTTGTCGCCACGCTCCTTGCGGTCTGGTGGTGGCGGCGCGGTCAGCTACAGAGAACGACCTTGAAATTGCTCAAGCAGGCCACTGCCAATAAGTCGAACGCAACGACTTGCGCCGCGGCAATCAATGACATCCTCAAACGTTACGCATTGCAACGCTATCCGCGAGAACAAGTGGCCGGACTCACGGGCAAGGCATGGGGGGACTTTCTGGACAGCCTGGCCCCCTCAGGCGGACGGTTGGGCGCTTATTTGACCGACTTGCCCTACCGGGAAAACGCCCCTGGGCCAGACTGCGCAAACCTCTATCAACTGGCCCGTCGCTGGTTACGCCACCAGCGACACACGCGAGGGCGACACTGATGTTCCAGCTCGATTGGCCCTGGTTGCTCTTAGCCCTGCCATTACCCTGGCTGGTCAGATACGCGTTACCACCCGCCAAGCAATTCGACCTAGGCAGCGTTTTTGTACCAATCAGCGCCACAATGCCACTTGCCACCGCCCAACCACGGCCGGCTCGCCAGCGAGTCTGGCGCACTCTGCTGGGGATAATCTGGGTGCTCTTGGTCATGGCGGCAACCCGTCCGCAATGGCTTGGCGAGGCTATAGAAATACCTGAAACAGGACGCAGCCTGATGCTGGCATTGGATATCTCAGGCTCTATGGAAACTCCAGACCTCGACCCGCAACAAGGTCGTCGCTCCCGACTGGATGTTGTTAAAGAAGTCGCGACGGATTTTATCGACCACCGCGAAGGGGATCGCATTGGCCTGATACTGTTCGGCTCTCAGGCTTACCTACAAACCCCGTTGACCTTCGATAGAAAAACTGTGGCACGCCTGCTGAAAGAAGCCGTTATCGGTCTGGCGGGGAGAGATACCGCGATTGGTGATGCGATCGGCTTGGCCATTAAACGTTTGAAGAATGTCCCAAAAGGGAAAGCGGTACTCATACTGCTCACCGATGGCGCCAATACCGCCGGTACTATCTCACCCCGCCAAGCGGCCGACCTCGCCGCACAAGCTGGCATTAAGATTTATACCATTGGCGTCGGGGCAAAAAGCATGCAAGTGCGCGGATTCTTCGGCCCGCAACTCGTCAACCCCTCCGCCGATCTGGATGAAGACACATTGCGCTATATCGCGGACAAAACCGGCGGACGATATTTCCGCGCGACCGATCAGCAGACCTTACGCCGGATCTATGCCCTACTCGATCAACTAGAACCCACCAGCGGTGGCGCCCAAACCGTTCGTCCCGTCAGCGAACTGTATCCCTGGCCGCTGGCATTGGCCTGGCTGTTGAGCCTGGCACTGGCGCTAAAAACAGTAACATTACCACGCAAACAGTTCCGCCATGGCATTCATTGATCTACATTTTCTTCGCCCCTGGTGGCTGCTCGGCCTGATCCCTGCCGTAGCACTGTTCCTACTGCTCTGGCGGGCCAACCCCAGCACTGAGGCATGGAAAAATGTCTGTGAGGCGCACCTTTTAGAGCACCTGTGGCTCAAGCGGCCGGGACGCCAGCGACGCTGGCCACTGGGCTTGCTGTTACTAGGCTGGCTGCTAACGGTATTGGCACTTGCAGGTCCCAGTTGGGAGAAAACAGCCCAACCCGTTTTTCAGAGCCAAAATGCCCTTGTTTTGCTGCTTGACCTTTCAGAAAGCATGAACGCCAATGATATCGCGCCCAGTCGGCTGGACAGGGCGCGTTTTAAAATACAAGACATTCTTGCACATCATCGCGAAGGCCTGACCGCCCTCATCGTGTTCGCTGGCGAAGCACATATTGTCACTCCGCTGACCGACGACGCGGCGACCATCAAGGCAATGCTGCCAGCCCTTGCGACTGACATTATGCCCGTCGGAGGAAACAACGCCACTGACGCGCTGCTGCGCGCAGCAGCGCTATTGCATCAAACCGGCAATCCAGCGGGAGAGATTCTACTGCTTTCCGATGGTATCGATGACCTTTCTCTCGCGCTACAAACCGCTGGCCAATTGCGTCGCAAGGGAGTACGCATTTCGGTATTGGGGATCTCACGACAGACGCAACCCGAGCTCATGGAATTAGCGCGCGCAGGCGGCGGACATTACCACCTACTGACGCCGGGCAACCAGGACATCGATGCGGTGCTGGAACCCTTATCTGCGCAATCACTGCAAGCCAAAGAGCGCCAAGGACGCGGGGTAGAGCGCTGGATTGAGCGCGGGCCCTGGTTGTTGCTCCCACTGCTGGTCTTGGCGGCCTTGGGCTACCGCAAAGGCTGGCTGGGTGTCCTGCTGCTCGGGTTGGTCTTACCGCCACCCAGCCAGGCCGGATGGGCAGACTTGTGGCGCAACCATGAGCAACGTGCGCTGCATGACCTCAAATCGGGTCAAGCAGAACAAGCTGCAAAGGCATTTCGCAGCCCAGACTGGAAGGGCGTTGCTCAATATACTGCCGGGGATTACCTGGCTGCGGCGAAAACCTTTGCATCACAGGAAGGCGCTGAAGCCGCCTACAATCGTGGGAATGCATTGGCAAAGGCAGGTAAACTCCAGGAGGCCATTCAGGCCTATGAACAAGC
>JANTGD010000283.1 GCA_024763135.1 Thiotrichales bacterium
CATCACCAATAAGGTGACCACGAGTTTTTCTGATTCACCAGGCACACCAATTGCTTACGCGTCTTTTTCGCGCCCAACTGCGGAATCTAGGTTAAACGACGAGCATGTGAGTAGTCACACACTGCTACAGATAGTCTCCTATGAATTCCAGCTCCCGCGAGGCGATGGAGAATAATCAGGACTCATAGGGAGATCGGCAGCTGCAACGCAGATTATTCGCAAGAAACGCCCAGCGACGCGGGCAACCGAGGCGGTCGCCAGCCTGCTTGACGAGTGCCACTTCGCAGGCGACTCAGATACGTCGTAGCATGACCAGTCCAATCAATAAGAACAACAGCACTGGCGCTATGGCGCTAATAAAGGGGTAGACACCATAGACGACCCCCAGCTGATTCATCAACCGACTGATCAGAAAATAACCAATTCCCAAAAGAATACCGATAAACAACCGTTGTCCCGCGCCGCCCGTACGCTGAGAGCCAAACACAAAAGGCAAAGCAATCAGCAACATGACAAGGCTGGACAGGGGTTGAAGAAAACGATTCCAAAACGCCAGCCGGTACAAGCGATCGTCCAATTGATTGGCATCGAGATAAGCAATGTATCGATTTAATACCGCCGCCGACATGTGATCCGGATCGATTTCCAGGACGTCGAGCATTTTTTCATCGACCAAGTTAGGCCAAAGCAGTCGGGGCATGTGCTTCTCTTCGATATGCGTGGAGAACAGCCGGGTTTCTGTGACATTGCGCAACATCCAACCTGCCTCGGTTCGTTCTGCGGCGTCAGCGCGTATGACTTGGGTCGCTTTTAAGCCGTCAAAGCGAAAAATCTCTACTTCCAGCATATGCTGGTTGTCGATAACGCCCTTGGAGCGCACAAAGTTTCCATCACTGCGCATCCAAACGCTGTTTCCCGCTTGTACTGAAGATTTTCCCGAAAGCGCCTCCGAGCGCAGCGTTTCTGCGCGTTCGAACGCGCTTGGGGTAACGAATTCTCCTAATAGAAAGATTGCGATGACAAATACGAAACCCGCTTTGAGCACGGAAAAGGAAATTTCTGTGACCGACAGCCCCGCTGCACGCAACGCAATCAATTCCCCCTGGGCGGCCAAGGCTCCCAGGCTGAGCAACCCACCGATCAGTACCGAAGTGGGAGCATACTGATAAATCCGGTCGGGTAACGTGAGGATGATATATAGCAAGGCTTGGCTATGCCCGTACCCCCCCTGCCCCACATCATCGAGTTGTTGGATAAATGAGAACAGCCCATCCAATGCGGTGAGCGTAGCCAACACTATTGTCACCGCGCCGAGCAATTGCGCGAACAAATAGCGATCGATCAGTCTGATCATTGTCCAGACTCCACTGTTTGCCGGTGTTTTACCCGTCGTGGCGTGAGTATTTGTCCCTGTTTGAAGAGTAAATAGAATGCGAGCGCCAAAACCAGTGCATGTACCCACCACAAGCCCAGCATGGCGGGCAGTTTTCCGCTCTCTATCCAGCTTTTGCTCAGCCCCAGGAGATTGGAATAGGTGAGGTAGACGAGAATCGCAATTGCCAGCTTGCCAAAGCGGCCTTTACGCGGAGAAGTGTAGCTCAGGGGTATCGCAAGAATTGTGAGCACAATAAGACTGATAGGAAAAGAGAGCCGCCACTGTAATTCTGCCTGTTTTTGTGGATCTGCAGACGCGAACAACTCGGTGAATGGCAACATACTGGCTTTATGCGGCAATAGACTTTGCAAGAGACCTGGAATATACACCCCGCTCTTTTCAAAACGCCCTTCAACCCAACGTTTACCCGACGAATCAATTTCATGGATAAAGCCATTTTGAAACTCCAGGAATCGCTCGGTGGAATCGCGCGGCGTTACCTGGCGACCGCTTTG
This sequence comes from Thiotrichales bacterium, assembly GCA_024763135.1. Taxonomy (GTDB): domain Bacteria; phylum Pseudomonadota; class Gammaproteobacteria; order UWMA-0217; family UWMA-0217; genus JANTGD01. Next base: position 1,891 of record JANTGD010000283.1, read on the forward strand.
TGCAGTAATGATACGTTGCAGCGAAGGCTGACTTTGGAACAGATAAATCTCGTGAAGAGCACCGGTCTTGGTGTCGCTGGCCTGTGCAAATATAACATCGTCACTGTTGGGCACACGCACAAACTGACCGGGCGTGATCGCCGCCAAGTCGAATTTCTGGGCAGCGATAAAGCGGAGTTCGTAGACATGCTGCTTAGCCCAAGGACCACCCCATATCACAAGGAACAACAACACCAGAGCAACACCCACTGTAACCTGTAAATACGGCAGTAACAATTGCAAATCTCCTAAACCGATTGCCCGCAGCGCGTAGATTTCACTGTCTTTATAGAGTCGCCCCAGACTGAGCAGCATGCCCAGGAACAAGGAAATCACCAATAAGGTGGTAAATGATTCGACAGCGCCCCAGAACATCATGGGGAACAGGAGACTCGCCTCAATGGTACCGTCGACAACTTTGGAAAGAAGCCGTACAAAAACGCCACCCAGTAGTATCAACAGTAAAACAATGAGAATAGCCAGGAAGTTCAGGAGTACATCTTTAATGAGATAACGGTGAATGATTGGCAATGACATAGCACTTTTCAGGCAGACTTTTCTGGTATGATCAGGTACGTGTTCATAAGCAAAATATAAACGAAGTAGCCATGACGATCGAATTTTCAGTAAAGAGCGGCAGCCCGGAAAAGCAACGCACTGGTTGCGTGGTGCTTCCCATTGCCGCCGGACGCAAACTACCCCGCACCACCCAGGCGTTTGACAGCGCCAATGAAGGCATCATCAAGCAGTTCCTGAAAAAGGGAGATATCGAAGGCGAGTGCGGAGACAGCGCCTGGCTCTATCCTAGTCATGATACGTCACTTTGCGATCGCGTGCTGCTAGTAGGGGTAGGACATGAGCGGGATGTTAAGTTGAGTGACTTTAAATCCATCAATGAGACTGCCGCAAATGCCATCGAAAAAAGCGGCGCGACCGAAGCCGTCAGTTTTCTGGCAACGCTTGATGCACGTCAGTTGACCTTGGCACAAATGGTAAAAAACGCGGTGTTAGGTGTTACCAATGCAACCTATCAATTCAAAGCCTATAAAACAGACGTGCAGGAATCCAAGCGGCCATTGCGAAAATTCACCATTGCGGTGGCTCGGCGCAAGGATTTGGCGACTGCCGAAACAGCTCTGGAACAGGGCCTGGCCATCAGTGCCGGGGTCGCGCAAGCAAAGGATCTCGCAAATTCACCCCCCAATATCTGCAATCCGGGCTATCTTGCAGAACAAGCCAAGGACCTGGAAACCCGCTATCGTAAACTGAAAACCGACATTCTCGACGAAACAGAGTTAGAAGCCATGGGTATGGGCGCGTTTGTTGCCGTGTCTAAAGGCAGTGCGCAACCGGGCAAACTGATTGCAATGAAATATACGGGTGCGGCACGCACTGCCCAACCTTTGGTGTTCGTAGGAAAAGGGGTGACTTTCGACACGGGGGGTATCTCCATCAAACCGTCCAACGCCATGGATGAAATGAAGTTCGATATGGGCGGCGCAGCCAGCGTTTTCGGCGTCATTGTGGCCTGTGCAGAATTACAACTACCGGTTAATGTGATCGGTATTGTGGCAGCAGCGGAAAACATGCCCGACGGAAATGCCAGCCGGCCCGGTGACATCGTCAAAACGCTATCCGGCCAAACCGTGGAAATTCTCAATACCGATGCTGAAGGTCGGCTGGTGCTGTGTGACGCGCTCAGCTATGTCGATAAATACAAACCTGCATACGTGATTGATATCGCGACACTAACGGGGGCATGCATCGTTGCATTGGGGCATTTGGCCAGTGGTATGCTCTGCAACGATGAGAAACTGGGCGAGGCGCTCAAAACCGCCGCCAAACAGAGTGACGACCGAATTTGGGAATTGCCACTGTGGGATGAATATGGTGAAACCCTGAAAAGTAATTTCGCCGACATGGCCAATATTGGTGACCGTGCTGCAGGTACAATTACCGCCGCGATTTTTCTTTCACGTTTTGCCAAAGATTATTGTTGGGCTCATCTGGATATTGCGGGCACGGCCTGGAAATCTGGTAAGGAGAAAGGAGCCACCGGACGCCCCGTACCCCTTTTGATGGAATGGATACTGCAGCAGATTGATGAACAGAGTTGATTTTTACATTCTGGATTCATCTTCCTCGCACGCAATTATCCAGTTTGCGATTAAATTGACCGAACAGTTGTACCGCCGCAAACAACGTATCCATGTACATGTCGATGACCCAACAACGCTGCGTTCTCTCGACGACGGACTGTGGCTGCAACGCGATGCCAGCTTTGTACCCCATGTCGTCGCAACCGCGCCGCAGGCGGATTGCCCTGTTACCCTGGGCATGGGAGAATTCACCTCAGACAACGAAGTTTTGATCAATCTTGCCGCGCAAATGCCCGAATTTGCGCAACAATTTACGCGGGTTGTCGAAATAATCAACAAACAGGATACCTCTGTGGCATTGGCCCGATCACGCTACCGGGCGTATCGAGCCCGGGGTTATGAAATCGTGAATCATAAGATCGAGGTCTAGAGCATGGGGCAAAAAGACGACGAAATTCCTACATTGGATGAGGTAATATTCCCCGGCCACCCGGATAAAGTCGCTGAGCAAGCAGCGACTTCCGAAGACCGGGAAACCCGCAGTTTTGGCACGCGCGAGCGGCCTGCGACTACGCAACCCTCACACGAGAGACCCTCGCAACCGCGTCCTGGCAATTTCGAAACCCTGATCCGCGAACAGATCGATACGATTCTGGAGAAACACATCGAAGCGGCGCGGGAAGAGATCGTCCGCGTCGTGATGCTTGAGCTGCGCTCGCGCCTGCCCGCTGCGCAGAAACGACCTAAATCCTGAGTAACTACTTAGCTAACCGCTCAAATAGGGCAACCCTTCGGGCGCTTCTGTAATGCTGTGCCTGTGGGTTGCAGTGCTTGCCAAGGACGCTCCCATTGCCTGCGCGCTGCGCCTCGATGCGCAGCATCACAAAAGCGCTGAATCCGTCATTTTCAGGAAGCTCTGATTAATTCTAGCGCGAGCAGATTGTGGGGAAATCTCGTCCTGTTCAAGGCGCGGATTGCACGAAATAGCTGGCAGTTGTGAAGATCCGCAACGCAGAAG
>JANTGD010000284.1 GCA_024763135.1 Thiotrichales bacterium
TGTTTGCTCCATGGGATTCTCCTGTCTTGCGATGTGACAGGAGATACTCTGCGACAGGTGGTTGCCAAACGATAGGTGCTGATTCCTGGGCGCTTACACTGAAGGACGGTACGATTCCCAACCGCGGTAGGGTGGCCAGCATGGTCGCCCCTTTCATGGGACTGCCATTGTCAGCATGCAGCACCAGGCCATCCTGGTGGATACCTTCGGCCAGGCAGGCTTTGCGCACCACTTCGCTGGCGTGCTCGGCTGTCTCCTCTTCGTGCACCTCCGAACCCACGATCTTGCGGCTGAAGATGTCCTCGATCAGGAAAAGGCGATAGAGGGCACCTTGAATGACGCACCGCTGTAGAGTAAGAGGCAGGGCGTAGTCGTACTATTTCCCTGCCTCTCCTCTCCGAACCGGACGTGCACCTTACAGCGCATCCGGCTCTACATTCAAGCAGAGCTAAGAGCCATGGCAACATCGGGATAGCGTGACGTGAAGGTATTCCGCTCATCGGTCCTCAGGTTAGGGATTGCCGTTGGGTAGTTACCACCGGAATTGCTTCTTTGGCCGGGCTACCAACCGTGTCAGCACAATGCCGCATTGGCAGCCTCTGTTGCTCTTGCCGAACAGAACCCAGGTTTTCGCCTGTCCTTCTGCCGGTCGTTTGCACCATCGGCGCAGCAACGGCTTGATACGCGATCGGTATTTGCAGCCCAACCAGTGAGCCAATTTCCAGAAGACTACCCGGTCAATGTAACTGAAGACGTTGGCCTTGAAGTCAGCGAACTGGTAAAAATCCGCCCAGCCCTTCAACTTCTTGTTGAGTTTCTCTACCTTGTCGATCTTGCTGTCGCTGTAGTCGGTTGACAGCATTTTCGTCAGGGAGGCGGCGAAATTGCGGGCCTTGTCTGGAGGTGGCGTCTTAAGGGCGCGTAGCGCCGGTTTTTTTATGCGACGCTGAGGTTAACCCATGTATTAGAGTGGATCAAGAAGCGGAAAAACGGGCACATCGGATACTGTTATCGGTTTGCGCATACCGGAATTAAAAAACGCTAAGGATATCTAGATAATTAATTGATTAATTAATTATACGTTAAGCGACTCTATGTATAAAAATTAGACCCAGTTTAATAAATCTAAGATTAGCCTCTGTTACAACGAAGCAACTTCTTAAATGCATCTTATGATTTGAGATAACAGGGCTGTAAGCACGCTTAAATGTAATTTCCTTTAACTACTCAGCCACTGAATGTCAATGTTCTTAACAACCTAAATACAGAGTTCCAGCTATGCTATTACATGCGCTAACAATAATTATTAACGAATTAAACAGCCATTTAGTGGATAATTATGGTACGATAGCACAAGCTAAACTGGGTAATCTGGCGGAAGGATTTTCCACGGGATCAGGTGGTTCTGGAGCACCAAGGGATGCCATTCTTTTCTCCATGGTCAACATTAAAGAAGAAAAAACTTTAAAGAACCTCCCCAATTACGTGTGTAATGACACAACCTTGAAAGCAATTTATGAAAACCCTCCTGTTTTCCTTAATTTTCAAATCCTTCTCACAGCCACTCACACAAACTACACTAATGCCCTGTTGCTGCTGTCCAGAACAATTCAGTATTTCCAGCACAAAAATACCTTTACCGAAGACAATGTCGCTCCCGGCTCCATAACGACGAATGCCCCGCAAAATCCACTGGATCAACTGGAAACATTCAGGCTCATCCTGGATCTGTACTCACCCAATATGGAAGAGGTCAATCATCTGTGGGGCACTCTCGGAGGAAAACAGTATCCGTTTGTGTTGTATACGCTACGAATGCTCGACTTGAAGTTCAAAGCAGCTCAAAGTGAAACCCCGCTTATTCAGGCAGTCGGCAGCGATATCCATCATAAAGACCCATAACCCCCATTCCATTGTTCAACATCCCATAGTCAAAACATCAGACGGTAAATACCATGGCAACAGCATATAAGACACCTGGGGTTTATATCGAGGAAACCCCCAAATTCCCACCTTCCGTAGCACCTGTGGAAACAGCCATACCGGCTTTTATCGGCTATACAGAAAAGGCCGACGAGCAGGTAAGTGGCGACCTGAATCTGAAACCGAAACGAATCTCATCCATTGTTGAGTATAAGGAATACTTCGGAGGCCCACAGCCCGAGGAAGGCATCACGGTGACTGTCACAGACCTGAAAGCAGTCGCTGACCTTACCGAATCAGCCCGTTCAAAACACATTATGTATTATGCCCTGCAACTGTTTTTTGCCGCAGGTGGAGGCCCTTGCTACATCGTTTCGACTGGTGCCTATAAAGCAGGCGTTGGCGATGCATTGGTCGGTGCCGAGTTGCAAGCAGGGCTTACTCCCTTGGAAGAGGAAGATGAACCCACCCTGATTGTTTTCCCCGAAGCTCAAAACCTCTCTATTGCAGATTTTAAAACTCTACAAGATGCAGCACTTACACAATGCGCTGAGCTGAAAGACCGTTTTGTAATCATGGACGTGCATGGCGATACTGTTTCATTATCTGACTCAAACACCAACCTATTAACCGCAGTCGCTAATTTCCGCAATAACGGCATAGGAACCAATAACCTCAAATACGGAGCCGCCTACGCCCCCAATCTCGCCACCGTGCTGGATTTCAAGTTTGTTGAAACGGCCACCAATGTCACGATTGACGGCGGCGCGGCGGTTACACTGGATACCTTACAGGATTCCAACAACCAGGTTTATGAACTGGTCAAAGCCGCTATCCGAGACATGCCCTGCAAAATGCCGCCTTCGTCAGCGATGGCAGGGATTTATGCATCCGTGGACAATGATCGCGGCGTCTGGAAAGCACCGGCCAATATCAGTGTCAATGCCGTCACCCATCCCATTATCAAGGTATCCAATGAAAATCAGAAAACCCTGAACGTCGACAGCAATGCCGGAAAATCAGTCAATGTCATCCGCACTTTCATGGGTAAAGGGCCTCTGGTGTGGGGAGCGCGCACCTTGGCCGGCAATGATAACGAATGGCGCTATATCAATGTGCGCCGCCTGTTCAACTTCGTTGAAGAGTCGGTCAAGAAAGCCACCGAGCAGTTTGTTTTCGAGGCAAATGACGCCAACACCTGGGTAAAGGTACAGGCCATGATCGAAAACTTCCTGACCACACTATGGCGGCAAGGCGCTTTACAGGGTGTAAAGCCCGAACATGCCTTCTATGTCTCAGTGGGTCTGAACAAGACCATGACTGCACTCGACATTCTGGAAGGCCGCATGATCGTGGAAATCGGCATGGCGGCAGTACGACCCGCCGAATTCATCGTTCTCCAGTTCTCGCACAAAATGGCTGAATCCTGACCCAGGATCATGCACACAACAAGAATCCCCGTTTTTAAACTTATCGGCAGGTAATCATCATGGCTCAAGAATATCCGCTTCCCCGGTTCCATTTTCAGGTGGACTGGGGGGGCGCAAAAATCAGTTTTACCGAAGTAACCGGCCTGGACATGCAGGTTGAAGTCATCGAATACCGGCACAGTGACAGCAAGGATTTCAGCAAAATCAAAATGCCGGGTCTGAGAAAAAACAGCAACATCACCATGAAGCGCGGCAAGTTCGAAAAAGATTTCGACTATAATGCCTGGTTGGACGAAATCGCCAACGAACGCGCCAACGCACGACGCGACGTAGTCATCAGGCTGTTAAACGAAAAACATGCCCCGGTAGCCGCCTGGTCTGCCAGCCGCTGTTTCCCGGTTAAAGTCACCGCCCCCGACCTGAAATCCGACGCCAACGAAACGGCCATAGAAAGCGTCGAGGTCGCCCATGAAGGCCTGAAGCTGATGAAAATCTAGGGCTGAGCATTTATGGATGACTATTATCCTCCTTGGGGTTTCTACTACAAAGTGGAGTTCAGCATCAGCAAGGACAAAAACGATGTGCGTTTTCAGTCCGTTTCGGGCCTCTCAGTGGAATACGACTACGAAAGCTTCAAGGAAGGCGGCGAAAACCGATTTGAACACAAGCTGCCTGTCCGCACCAAATACGCGGATATGGTGCTGAAGCGAGGCATGTTGACGGGTTCCAGCATTATCGACTGGTTTCTGGATGCTTTTCGTGACCGCAAATTCCAACCCACTGACATTAACGTCATTCTGATGAATGAACAGGGAGAGCCTTTGCGTACCTGGAAAGTAGCTCACGCCATCCCAAAAAAATGGCTAGTCAGCGACCTGAACGCCAATGACAACGCCATCGTTATCGAAACGCTGGAACTCACCTACCGCTATTTCACGGTCCAGACGGGAGCAGCATGATGCCTATCGAGATCAGGGAACTGCATATCCGGGTAGCCGTCAATACGCTTCCCAAAGAACAATCTGCGGGCGGTGCACCAGACTCTCTTCCCACCCAACCCAAACCTGCCAGGCAAACAAACAACACGGATGCCATTGTCGCTGAATGCGTTGAACAGGTACTGGAAATACTGCGAAACAAGGCTGAACGTTGATGGCTGCTGAAGGCAAACTGGAGAAAATGCTGATCCTGGCATTCGCCGATTCAGAGAAGGCGGAAAGCGGGGGAGTAGCAGAAGCAGATGATAAATTCGAAGCCCTGATCAATCCTGAATCCTATACCCTTGCCTACAAGCTCAAGTTTTCTGAAGAAGGCCAGGGGCAGGGAAGCAGCGGCCAACAACTGAAATACGAATACACCGAGCCGGAGGAAATCAGTTTTGAGTTCCTGTTCGATAATACTGGCATTATCGACGGCAAAGCGCGTGACACCATCGCTGACGATATCAAACAGTTCAAACAGGTGCTGATCGAATACAAAGGGGATGCGCATGAGCCCCGCCATTTCAAACTGGTATGGGGCGAGAACTCCATCTTCAAGGGGCGGGTTACCGAACTGTCCCTCACCTACAAACTGTTCAAGCCTGATGGAACGCCAACCCGCGCCGTCGCCAAAGTCACCTTTAAAAGCAGTATCGAAGAACAGAAACGCGCTGCCCAGGAAAACAGAAGCTCGCCCGAC
>JANTGD010000285.1 GCA_024763135.1 Thiotrichales bacterium
GCTCAAAAGAAAAACTGAAAAAGAAAGCAACCAGCCACATGCGAATGCTGCAGAAAAAACCCGATCGAGTGAAAAAATATTTCAAGCATGACAAGATTTGCTATGCCGCTTAGGCGATCTATAGAGTGGCCGGGTTAATAAATTCACATTTTTCGCCTTGATCTGACGTATTTCAGGGGCAATCTGAGCAGTGACTCCATATTTGACCACTCGCTGGGTAGTTACTATTTTTGATTAACCCGGCAATGGCCCGGTCCCTGCCAAACGGCACAACACCGAACCGTCAGTCACATCCGGAGCGCTCTGAATGAGGCTTTGCGATGGGTTGTCTTACACAGACGAGCAGCTTTGCATCTCCCGGCATGAAGGTGTATAAATATACAGCTGCACAACAAGACTCATCCCATTATGGAAACACTCACCCAGCGTCAACAGCAAATCCTCGACTTTATCCGTGACGTCGTGGTGGATACAGGCATGCCACCCACCCGTGCGGAAATTTCAGCCGCCTTTGGCTTTCGCTCCCCCAATGCCGCCGAGGGACATTTGCGCGCCCTGGCACGCAAAGGCGCCATCGATCTGCTCCCAGGTTCGTCGCGCGGCATCCAACTGCGGGATGAACCTCGTGGGCTGCCGGTCGTAGGTCATGTCGCGGCAGGCGCCCCGATTCTGGCCCAGGAGTACATCGAGGACTATATCCAGCTGGAAAGAAATCTCTTTCAACCAACCGCCGACTATCTGTTACGCGTTCATGGCCAAAGTATGCAAAATGCGGGCATCCTGGATGGCGACCTGCTCGCAGTCCACCGCACCTCGCAAGTGCGCAGCGGCCAGATCGTCGTGGCCCGTCTGGGTGACGAAGTCACGGTCAAACGCTTCAAGCGCACGCGGCAGCGGGAAATCTTTCTCATGCCGGAAAACCCGGCTTTCGAGCCAATCCCCGTCGGCCCCGCAGATGCGCTCGAAATCGAAGGGCTCGGGGTCGGCATCCTGCGTCACGGTAAGCCCCTATGAGCTTGCACAGCGTGCTGCAGCATCCGTTGATCTGGCAGGGGAAGGAACATCAATTCCATGCGCGACGCAGCACGACTACTGGCCAAGGCTGGCCCAGTGGCTACGCCCAACTGGATAACGCGTTGCCCGAAGGCGGCTGGCCGCGTGGCATGTTGACCGAAATTCTGTTCGACTATCCCGGACAGGGAGAATTACAGCTGATTATCCCAGCGCTGGCACGTATGACCCGCAAGGGGCACACAACTTTCTGGATTCATCCTCCATTTACCCCCTATGCCCCTGCATTACAGCGCCAGGGCCTCGCTCTCGAACGTTTACTGATTGTCAACACCTCACAGCGCCAAGAAGATGATTTGTGGGCACTCGAACAAGCCCTGCGCAGCGATGCAGCGGCGGTACTGGGCTGGCCACAAAAACTGGGGGACCGGCAATTGCGGCGTTTGCAACTGGCTGCGGAGAGCAGTGGCGCAAGCGCTTTCCTGTTTCGGCCAGCCGGGTCAGCAAACCGTAATTCGCCGGCCGCATTGCGTTTGCACCTGGAACAGATGGACAAGCATCTGCGCCTGCATATTCTCAAATGCCGTGGACGCCTCTTCACCCGTCCACTCGAGCTGACTCTGAACAATCCCGCTTGAACGCTCGGCCACCATGTTTGAGCAAGCATCTCAACCGACAAAGACGCACCACAGGCTACTCTGGCTGGCGGTCTACTTTCCTCGCCTGCCGTTGGATGCGCTGACCCTCAACCAGGCCGGTACAACACCGCCCACGGCCATCTATGAGACACAGGCCAACCGACAAAGAATCTGCGCACTCAATACCTCGGCATCTGCGGCGGGCATTACCGTCGGCCAGAGCTATCATGCCGCACAGGCGCTTGTCAGTGGACTGCAGGCATTGCCCCGGGATCTGCAGGCCGAAGCAGCCTGCCTACAACGCCTGGCTCAGTGGGCACTTAAATACAGCTCCAGCGTTCATATCGAGACCCAAGGTCTCGTGCTGGAAATTGGGGGCAGTTTAAAGCTATTTCGGGGACTGAAAAATCTGGCACACGAACTGCCGGATGCCCTGACATCGATGGGCTATCAGGTTAACACCGGGGTTGCGCCCACCCCCCTGGCTGCCATACTGTTTGCCCGTGCCCAAACACAGACCATGGTGACCCAACACGATATGCTGCATCAGCGGCTCGCGCGCCTGCCTGTAGCAGTACTCCAATACCCCCAAGCCCAGCTTGCGACCTTAAACGGACTGGGTCTCAAAACCCTGGGGGACTGCCTGCAACTACCGCGCGCGGAATTGAGCCGCCGCCTGGGTACCCGACTGCGCCATGACCTCGACAAAGCCCTGGGTGTGATGCCTGATCCCCGTCCCCGCTTTGTTCCGGCCCCAACGTACTTTGGAAAAGTGCTCCTGCCAGCACCGGTTACTGAAGTCGAGCCACTGCTCTTTCTATTGCAACGCTTGCTTGGCGAACTCTGCGGCTTTCTCCAAGGCCATGGCAGTGGCGCCCAGCAATTGCTATTAAGGCTTTTGTCGCCCCACGGTCAAGATCAGGACATTCAGTTGGCGTTACTCAAACCCAGCCGCAACCCACGCCACCTGCTCGAGCTCTGGAAAGAAAAACTCGAACGCCAGTCACTGGCTGCTGCTGTTGAAGGCCTTGAATTACACGTACCCAAACTACATCCTCTGGCGACCGTATCCGCAGACCTGCTCCAGGATCTTGAGCAGGTCAGTGAAGATCTCAACCAACTCATTGAAAGACTGCGCAATCGGCTCGGTGCAGATGCCATCCAGTATCTCCAATGCCTTGATGAGCATCGACCTGAGCGTGCAGCACAACAGTCGACCACTTTTCCCACGCAGCCCCGTCCAGCCAATGCCCCCTGCCAAACCATGGCGCTTCGACCCAACTGGCTGCTGAATGAGCCTCAGGCCTTGAGCATCAACGAGGGGATACCTGAATATTTTGGGTGTTTGACGCTACTCGAAGGACCCGAGCGAATTGAAACCGGATGGTGGGACCAGGACAGCGTACGTCGCGATTACTATATTGCAAGCAACCCCCGCCACCAACGACTCTGGATCTTTCGCACGCTGGATTCGCAGCCCCGCTGGTACCTCCATGGCCTTTTCTCCTGAGCCCTGGCATTCGGCGTAAACACCCTGTCAACACGCTCGTCATTGCATCGACAGCAGTGCCAACTGCCGCCGCAATTTATGTTTCAACAGTGTTTCACAATAAGCCAGCCATCCCGTGGGACCAGCCGGAAAGACCTGGGCATTGAACATGGGCGATGGCCTTTGGGTATAGTCATTTTTGTAGGAATCCTTACCATCTTTCATTAAATCCACAAATTCAACCCCTGCTGCTATCCCTTGTTGGAGCGTGTCGCTGATCAATAACACACCCGGTGCCAGATCTGCATGATTTTCCAAATCAAAACCGCTCTGGTAGTAATACCAAGAATTTTTGTGACTCACCAGCAGCATAACGCCAATCACAACCCCATCGATTTCCAGCGATCGTAAACAAAGCCTGCCCTCCTTGAAAATCCGTTCAAAAGCCAGGTTGAAAAACAAGCGGTAACGCTTATTGGCAAACACGCCAGGCTGACCTTTAACGTGCCAACGCCGCGTGTGCAGTATACGCAACGATTCCAAGGCAATGCGTAGCTGCGCTGCTTGCTTGACGGTACGATAGCGCACCCGGCCCAGACGAGCCGCACGTCGCCGCCGGTTTCCGATACGTCGGCGCACCGAAGGCTTGATCTGTTGGAGATATTGCTGCCAATCTGAGGGTAAGTCGATCCGATAACGATACCCTTGCGGCTCACGCAGCACCGGCAGACCACGTCGCGCCAATGCAGATAGGAGGTCCCTCGTGAGCAGTGCATCTTCTAATAAGTGAGGTATTCTCCAGCGATGGAATGCCACCGCTTTGGAAGCGAGCCAATCAGCCAGCAACTCAATTGCAGAAGATTGATAGCCCTGACGAACCAGGACATCCGGATATTCGCTCATGACTTCTTCATCTTCGGCTTCACCGGCCCCGACAAAAAACAACTCCCCTCCGTAGGCTGACTTGCTCAAATAGAGCGGTAGTCCCGCCACGAGCGTCCCATCAACATTACGCAGCATTAAAATCAGGAGCTTTTCCACTCGATAAGCATAAACTTCCAGCCAAGCGTCAAGCCAGGACCAATGCAAGAAAAATGTACCGCCCGTTGCGACGTCGACCAATGCATCCCATTCCCCGCGCGCCGCTGCAAACGCTTGTCGTGAACTGACCAGCTCAAGCTGTAGCCCACCATTATTATTCTTTGTCATGTTTTTAAATTGATTTTTGCGTCACTACTCAGCGAGTTGTCAAATGTTAGGTCGCTGCTCACATGGCCCCCTGAACTACGTCAGATCAGGGCGAAGAATGTGAATTTAAAAGCGTAAACGACCATTCTAGAGCGGGTGCATTTCAAGGGTTGGCTGAGTCGTTACATTTTTGCCAATGCTACGGTGCGTTCTTGATGTACCCTGATGTGGTCCAATGGACCAGCTGCTTGTACGCCCTAACTCTCCGGCCAGCCCTGGTGCATTTCCCCCGACAAACGCTCATGCTGCGCCGTCTTTTTGCCAACATTGACTTATAGACTATTGATTTTAAGAATAGTTCTTTCATTACGCGTGAGGCGAATGCAATCTACGGTACCGATAATGCAATCGTAGAACTGTGCAAACCGTGCTTGTGCAAGCCACTATGCAACTTTTTTCCTTGTGTAACGTCTCAATAAAAACCAGCGCAGACCGCTGCGCACAAAACGCTCTGTGACAAACGCTGGCATACCACCACTATTAACCCGGCCGATAAATAGATCTGCTATCATGGCATCATGGCATCATGGCAAAAACAGTGCAGTAGCCTGGATGCAGCGCAGCGAAATCCGGGTTGAACTGAACGTAGCTCCGATTTTCCCGGATTAC
>JANTGD010000286.1 GCA_024763135.1 Thiotrichales bacterium
TAACGCTCTTATGTTTCTCCTCTATCGATGCAAGTCCCAACGTAGGCTGAAAAGCTTCGACTTGTTGCTCGTCCACCCAGGCGGCTTTTTCGCCGGCATCGTAACTTTGGAGTGGGTCAAACGGTGCGTGCTCGTTGATCTCTGTTGGATAACACCAGCGAAGCTGTCTACCGTTCGGCAGGGTACAAAACAAACCTTTGTGAGATTGTTCTATGGCGGTCGCCCAATCCGGCTTGTGGATCTGTTCAAGTTCAAGCTCATCCACCGCTGATTTAAACCGCCATTGTTCAAGCCAACCTTTTTCCGGGGACAAGGGTGTTTTCAAGGCTACCGCTCTGGATTTAGCGTCGCCTTTTCTGGCCCACCACTGCAGCCGCTTTTTTTCATGATTACGGAATCGAAAAAGTTCAATGCCTCGTTCGCGCTGCACAACACCCTTGGCATTTAAATCGCGTTTATGTCCATTCACCTCTTCGATGGTGAGGGCCTCTCCTTGCACGACGAGAGCGTAGGTTCGAATCTGATCTCCAGCAATGCGTTTTTTGGGAACGCTCATTCCCGGACCTAACGGGGTATTGCCTGGCTCAGCGCTGATCTGCTGACGCGCCTGATAACAGAGGGCCTGTAATTTTGGATAACGCTCCCAAAACCGCGCGTCCTGCCGTTCGGAGAACTCCCACAGCCAGTCCGCTTCTCGATCCGTGAGTGTGCTGGCCTGCCCCCATGCCACAAAGTCATCTAACCATTGTTCGGCCTGGTTTTCCTCTGCAAGGTTATATGCCCGCCGGATCAAGGCCTCTTCCATCAGCACTTCCTGCACCGGGCCTTTGCGGCGTTGGGAAATGGCTGACAGCACAGCCTTTTGTTGCGTGGAGTTTAAATCGCCAGCGAATTTCTCGCGGTAAATGCCGTGCTGCTCCCACAATACGCAGGCGTCAGGCTGGTGTCTGACCAGGGGATGATGCCAAACCTGATATTCGTCGAGCAGCGAGCCCCCTAGTATTTTTCGCCAGGTGCGGAGCAACTGCGGTGAGCACCATTGCACCATTGATAAACACGCCAGCAAGTGCTCAACAACGGTATCCGAGGTTTGTGTTTCTCTTTCCCAGGCTTCGCAATACTCACCATAAATGAAGGCGCGAGAAAAAGCACAAGCGGAATCGGGGGAAAAAATGCTTATCTTCGCCCCCAATCCACGCCAAATTTTGAGCTGACGATGCCATGACCATTGCATCGCTGATGACCCGAGTGAGCCAAGGTCGGAGAGAATTAATATCTTCGTGTGTGTGGATACTGCACCGGCTGGTAATTCTTCCACTTCGTCGTATATGAGGTTCTTCACCCGCAGGCGGCTCGGGCCAAACTTGCGTTCTAACAGGGCGGACAGTTTCCGTAACTCCCACCACCAGGGCATGAGGTCATAGGCATAGTCAACGATAAGCCAGATATCCCCTGATTCAGAGCGAAGACTCTCGTCGGGGGAGCTTCGCCTGCTTGGGATCTCTGCCCGTTCCAGCGCTTTTAACCATGGTTTGAGTGAATGCCGCTTGTGCAAGGGCGATTCCAGACAGGCATTTCGAGCCCATTGCCACCAGACAGCATCGGGCGCAGAACTCGCTGCGGGCAGTGAAACGTGGCTGGTGTAATCGTCCAGCGCTTGAAATAGCCGGGATCCACCCTTGTCCGAGACACCCTCAGCAGGAACGTCTGTTTTCTTTAGTTTATTGTGCTTGCGAGACTTTACCCGCCAATACCGGGGACGGTAGCCGGTGATTGGCGTTTTCAGGGGTTGCTTAGCTTCATTTTCTGGTTGTGGTTGGCCTTGTCCGGCTGTATCGGGGACTGGCTTCTCATCAGCGCGTTGCTCATCATGCAGGTTGCGGCCTAATAGCTGCGCGATGTCTTGTTTTGATAAACCACTGCCGCCACCCAGCAGGCGAGCGAGTTCCGCCACTCCAACTCCGCTTAGCACTGGAGTTTTTGCCATGCGATTTATCCCTCGGCGGGAGCCGGATGCCCGAGAACGATCCCGGCCAGATCTCTAAATAGCTGCGAGCGGTCATCCTGATCGCTCGACATTCCGCCAACCGCGCGTAATAGATCCAGATACTCAGCGACGCTGGGCTTTCTTATGCCTTCCGGCAGGGTTTTGCGAATCTCCACCACTAACTTAGCCGCTTGCTCCATGTCTTTTTCAGAAAGCTTGCTGATACTATCTTTCACTTCTTCTTTGTGCGCCAATGCTCTTTGTTTTAGAAATTCAACCAGCTCCTGCTCTTTAGGCAAAACCAGATTAAGGACAAAGCAGCGTCGCATGAAGGCATCGGGGAGCTCTCGCTCATCATTCGACGTGATGATGACGAGCCGTTTTCTAAGCTTTTCCTTCTTGACTATCTCGGTGTTCAACGGTAAAGCAAAATCACCGTTCCCGAGAAACTCGAGCAGACCATTGGGCAGGTTTGCATCTGCTTTGTCGATTTCGTCTATGAGCAGCACAACGTGATCAGGGTGGTCGGGAGACTCTACCCTTTCCGGGCAGGTTAGTTGTGCGCCCAATCCTGTCTCACATGATTTAGCAGAATCAGGCCTGACGGCCCACCACAATGGGCCGGGTACAATGTAATGATCGCGGTGCAATTGCTCCGGCAAGACTGGATTGCCCTCATTATCTTTACCAGAAATATCCGCAGCGGCGAGCATCTGAGCCTGAGCCAATCGCCCAACCGCATCAAAATCCCACAAAAGGTCCTGATACTCCGTGCGAGGTTGAATCGCTACATCGATAAACTGCCAACCTTTTTTCTGAGCCACGGCTCGCGCCAATTGACTCTTACCTACGCCAGCTTCACCTTTCACCAGCAAAGGCCGCCCCGCATGCCAGGCAGCTACTACGGCTTTCATGTGCTCCTCATCGAAGATATGCGCTGCGTCTGGCCAACTGCCAATACTGTTAAGGTGAATTTTTTGATTTGATTGAGTGAAATCGTTGAGGTGCATTGTGTTAGTCCGGGTATTTTGATAGGAGTTGGGAGAACGAGCGAAGCTGACTTCTCATCCAATTTTCTCTTAAATTGAGCCTGAGCAATGATGGTGCATTGTGAAGTCCTAATCGGATAATAAAAAGATAGGGGAGCTTGAACTTCAAGTCTTTCCAAACAGAATCATCTATATCCCTTCTCCCTTCTTTATCATTGGCGACTACGATATATCTTGCCATACCGTATCCGAAATCGATTTCTAAATCTTCCGCCAAATCCTTCCACTGCTCTTCTGTAAGAGATTCATGCTCTATACTCTCTCTTCGCACCACCCACCAAATCATTTTCCCCCATTGATTAGCCTTATCCTCTGAAGAACTATCAATCGATTGCATTTTAATATCCTGCCTGACCTGCCGATTGCCCTTGGGCTCAATTGCGCTTTTATCTTCCGAAAGATGCAGCGCAGGAGAATTCTTTCCGGACAGACTATCTACGATATAATCGGCAATTGGTCTATGTGGCTCCTTAACATTAATCACTCCCCGATCCAATGGGCTCTTTCCATCAGGCCTAAAGACGTTATCGCAATTATCGTCAAACGCCCTGAAAAACAAATGACTTAGAAGGTCCAAGGACAAACGTTTGATCGCTCTACATTGAGCCGCACCAGCAACCCTTAGGGCTTCTTCCGTACTAGCGGCCAAAGTAGAGAATGCGCTATTCAGGGTGGTTCCCCACAAATACTCTGAAACGCTTAGATTTCCACCCGCATTTCTCCTGAGGTTATTCACAAGACTCAGGGGTTCGGCTGCTGAGCTTTCCAGCGCATTCTGGAATCGTAGTTTTGCTTGTTCCTGTAACGTTGAACACTCAGGAGTGATTAAGTCATCACCTCTTCTACTCCTGATTTTGCGTAATTTTTCCCATACCTTTTTTGCGTTCTCAGAAAACCATATATTCTCGACACCCTCCTCATGGACCTTCCCTTTGATATTTTCTTCTTTGTCGAAATCAAATTCCTGCAACCATCGAAATGATTGGTAGCCTTCTTTAAAAAAACGGTGAGATAGAATCTCTAGTTCAATACTGCTATCTTTATCTTCTTCATCTAGTTTATTCAGCTCCCCCTTCCAATAATTCTTAACCTCATCATAACCATTTTTTTGAAGAATGGGATTTGCTTGGCTTTCTAACCACCCATCACATGCAATAAAATAACCGCTGGAATTAAAATCGTGGCGATCCAAGTAACTTAAGAACTCCTTCATACACCACTTAGAGCGAAAGTAGTCATCATTTAAGAAAAAAACGACTGTTCGTGATTCTAAAAGCTTACCTAAGAATATATTGAAATCACGCGAATGATCTTGGTTAGTACAATCAACATTTATTCGAAACTTTGGCTTATCATTTCCCAAAGGAAAGGGGTCAGTATTCACTAAGTCAAAGAGTGACTGAGCAAACTCCGACATTCCATCACCAACCCGTTTATGTGAAAAATAAACTTCGATTTCCCCCTCTTCCCCGCTCACGCTAATCCCTCCTTCTTCAACTCCTGTTCACACTATCAATTTTCTCATATTCGTTAATAGAACTACGGACGCTATTCAACAACCGGCCCCTTAAATAATAAACGCAGCCACGACGATAGTTCCCAGCAATGCCAGCCAAAACAACAGGAAAGTCAGACTAAACATGATTTTTAGCCGGCTGGGGATATTCTCTACCAGTTTGGAGTTGGGATTCAGATCAAAATCAACCTCCTCTAGATTCAGTGCTCGTGCTGCTTTGTATAAGGAACGAAATTTGTGTTCGGTATGTAGAAAAAATGTGTCGAGATACCAGAACGATATGACAACCACGATGGCAACCAGTAACAAGCTCGGCTGATCCTGCTGGGCTGCGAGGACAAAAATGGCGCTGACCAGAGTGACAGTCCACCCCTTGATTAAAAAGCTGAATCGAGACATCCGCTCAATGACGCCTTGAATCAT
>JANTGD010000287.1 GCA_024763135.1 Thiotrichales bacterium
GTCACCTTATTGGTGATGAGAGGTTTTTCTGGTTTGCCAGGTGCGCCAAGGGCTTGCGTGGACTTTCGTGATCCAACTGCGGAATCTAGGTTTAACGTAATGAAACAGTAAACGACGACCCATGCAAACCCAGCAATTTTTACCTCGGTCGCAGTTCTCTTCGCTACTCAATGCCTTGCAATCCTCTGGCTATCGTTGCATTGGACCTACCGTGCGCGATGGCGCCATTGTCTATACAGACGTCGAGACCACTGCGGACTTTCCCAAGGGATTCCGCGACCGTCAGGCCCCCGGTGACTATCATCTGGAAAACACAGGAGATGACCGCCTGTTTGCCTGGGCCAATGGTCCCCAAGCCCTGAAACCGCTTACCTTCGCCCCTGCAGAACCTCTCTGGCGGGTTGCCCGCGACAGCTCTGGCGCACTGGCCTTTACGCCCTTCCTGCCAGAGCCTGCACCTACGGCAGTGTTCGGTGTGCGAGCCTGCGATCTTGCGGCCCTGCAAATTCAAACCCAGCATTTTCAGGACGACCCTTATTTTCAAGCCCGGCGTGCGTCACTGTTTTTAATCGCGATCCACTGTAGCCACCCCGCGGCCACCTGTTTTTGTGCCGCCACCGGAGATGGACCAAACGCCGACACAGGCTTCGACCTGGCGCTGCACGAGCTCGATAGCGGGTTTTTAATCTCCGCCGGCAGCGAAACAGGGGAGCAACTGCTTGCGAGTTTGTCGTTACAAGCGGCCACCGCGTCTCATCAGCAACAGGCCGTGGTGCAAAGCGAACAGGCCCGAGCGGTGCAAACTCGATCGCTGCCCGGGCATGATCTGACAACAGCATTGTTTGCACAGTTAGAGCATCCGCGCTGGCAAGCGCTCGGAGAACGTTGCCTTTCCTGCGGGAATTGCACTGCGGTTTGCCCCACTTGTTTTTGTCATGCACAAACAGAACACCCTAAACTTGACGGAGAGGCCAGTCTCCACACACGTCAATGGGACTCCTGCTTTACCAGCGGTCACAGCTATATTCATGGCATCACGCTGCGCAGCGATACGGCCAGTCGTTACCGCCAATGGCTGACGCACAAACTCGGCAGCTGGCAAGCGCAGTTTGGACGCAGCGGCTGCGTGGGCTGTGGGCGTTGCATCACCTGGTGCCCAGTGGGAATCGACTTGACGGAAGAGGTCGCACAGATTTGCGAGCAGGCAGCCGATGGATAACCCTTATCTCCCCCGCGAAGTCGAAGTTATCGAACGCATCCAGGAATCCCCGGATACGTTCACACTGCGATTGCGTTTCACAGACCCCTCGCAACACGCGTCCTACCGCTACGCACCGGGTCAGTTCAATATGCTCTACCTCTATGGCGTGGGTGAGGTCCCGATCTCCATCGTCTCGGACATAGAAGATGTACACATGCTCGACCACACTATTCGTGCGGTCGGGCGCGTAACCAAGGCCCTGGCCACTCTTAAAACCGGCGCTCGACTGGGGATCCGTGGCCCCCTTGGCCAGGGCTGGCCATTACGACAGGCGCAGGGGCAGGATGTGTTGATCGTCACGGGCGGGCTGGGCTGCGCACCTTCTGTTTCTGTCATTCGCCATATTCTGCGCCGTCGCGGGCAGTTTGGACATTTGACAATCCTGCAAGGCGTCAAACACAGTAACGACCTCATTTGGCGGGATCAATACACGACCTGGGCCAAGCAACCGGATACCCAGGTTTTGCTTGCTGCGGATGTCACAACCGCAGACTGGATCGGCCAGCAAGGCCTCGTCACAACGCTGCTCGATGATGTCAACTTAGCAGCGACACGTACCATTGTGATGCTCTGCGGCCCGGAACCGATGATGATTGCCACTATCGAACGCCTCCTAGCCGACGGCATCCCTCCTACACAGATTTGGCTCAGTATGGAACGCAATATGCAATGTGGCGTGGGTCACTGCGGTCATTGCCAGATCGGTCCCCTCTTCGTCTGCCGCGATGGCCCGGTCTTCAACTATCCAACAGTTGCGCCTCTGCTCGGCGTAAGAGGTTTCTGACATGTCCAAACCCTTGGTTGCCGTGCACAAGTTCAGCTCCTGCGATGGATGTCAACTGGCTTTTTTGAACCTCGGCCCTGCCCTGTTGACCCTGACAGAACAGGTGGAGATTCGGCATTTTCTCGAGGCCGGCCTCGACGACCCTGAAACCGCTGTCGAGATTGCTTTTGTAGAAGGCAGTATTTCGACCGACGAGGAACTCGCACGTATCCAACGTATTCGCGCACAGAGTAAAACACTCATTAGTATTGGTGCCTGCGCCACCTCCGGTGGGTTACAGGCGCTGCGCAATCTGGGTGATACAGAATCCGATTGGCGCCAGGCGATCTATGCGCAACCCGAATACATCCGGACCTTACAACATGCCACGCCAATCAAAGATCACGTGAAAGTGGATTTTGAGCTCTGGGGTTGCCCGATCAACAGCCAACAGCTAGTCGCAGCGATTCGCAGTCTGTTGTTTGGCGTGCCCCCGCTTGAGAACGACGCCAAACTTTGCCTCGAATGTAAACGCCAACAGGCGGTGTGTGTGATGGTCACAAAAGGAACGCCCTGCATGGGCCCGGTGACACGCGCCGGCTGCGGTGCCCTTTGTCCACGCTTTGGTCGGGACTGCTATGCCTGCTATGGCCCCGGAGAAAATCCCAATACAGACGCCCTGGCCGCGCGCTTTTCAGGCCTGGGGCTTTTACCGGACGCCATTGCACGGCGTTTTCTGTTGATCAACAGCAATGCACCGGCCTATCGCGATGCCGGACTCAAGGCATTGCCTTCAGGACGCTATCCAACTCAACATGACTGAACGTCGCATCAAGATCCACGTACCTGCGCTCACCCGCGTCGAAGGGGAAGGCGCCCTGCACCTGGAAGTGCGCAACGATACGATCGAGCAATTACAACTGTCCATTTTCGAACCACCACGCTACTTCGAGAAGTTTCTCGAAGGCCGTGCCTACAGCGAAATTCTCGACATCGTGGCACGCATCTGCGGCATCTGCCCGATCGCCTACCAAATGAGCGCTGCACAGGCGATCGAATCAGCGTTTGGCAGCGAAATCAACCCGTGGGCGCAGGACATGCGCCGTGTATTTTACTGCGGCGAGTGGTTACAGAGCCATGCACTCCATATTCATTTACTCGCACTACCCGATTTTTTGGGATTTCAAAACGCCATTGAGATGAGCGCCTCCTATCCCAAGGAAGTCCGCCGGGGCTTACAGTTGCAAGGCGTCGGTAATGCACTGATCTCCCTGTTCGGCGCACGCTCGGTCCATCCTGTGGGCGCCTGCCCGGGTGGATTCTATCGCGCGCCTGATCTCCCGGCGGTTCAGACCATGATTGCAAAGCTGGAAGCAGCGCGGCCTGAAGCGGTAGCACTCTTGGAATGGGTCTGCACGCTGCCCCTGCCCCAAGACGATCAGACCTTTACCAGTGTCTCACTGCAGCATCCTCGGGAGTATCCCCTGTACAGCGGCCGGATTGTCTCCAGCAATGGCCTCGATATCGCAGCCGAAGCCTTTGATGCCCATATGCAGGAAAACCACCGCCCACACTCCACCGCGCTCTATGCGCATCTCGATGGAGAACCCTATTTGGTGGGACCCTTGGCACGTTTGAATCTCAACCTGGATCAGCTGCCAGACGCAGTGGCTAACACTTTGCAACAAGCCACGGCGGGAACAGCGGTTACCTTTCCCAGCCGCAATATGTTTCACAGCGTGGTGGCGCGTGCGGTTGAAATACTGCTTGCCATCGACGAAGCATTGCGTTTACTGCGCAACTATCATTGCCCCGCAACCCCCGCAGTTGCAGTGACTCCGCGCGCGGGAACAGGCGTTGGCGCCAGCGAAGCCCCCAGGGGACTCCTCTGGCATCGTTATGATTTTGATGACCAGGGGCTGGTGCGTAGCGCACGCATTGTCCCACCGACCAGCCAAAATCAAGCGCGTATAGAAGCCGATTTACATCGCTCCCTGCGCACGTTCGGACTCGATCAGAGTGATGAAGCCTTACGCCTGCGTAGTGAGATGGTCATCCGCAACTATGACCCCTGTATCTCATGCGCCACCCATTTCCTGGATCTGCAGATTGATCGCCGGCCCTGATCACAACGCAATCAACCCTATGCAACCTGATCCAGACATCGAGCCTCTGCTCGTCGTCGGTATCGGCTCGCCCTATGGAGACGACCGCCTGGGATGGCTCGTGATCGACAACCTCGAAACCCTCTGTGCGCCGCTCGTACGCACCGGCCATATCCGACTGTTGCGCCTCGACCGCCCCACAACCGAGCTGCTATCCCATATCACCCCGTATCGCAGAGCCATCCTCATCGACGCACTTGCCCTGCCAGGAACACGCGACTTACAAGTATTTTCCGTGCATTCACTCCCGGCATCGCCCACCCCCTCTTCAAGCCATGGTTTTGGCCTCGCCGACACACTGCAACTTGGCCAAACCCTGGGTCTTTTGCCCGAACAAGTCGAAATCTATGGCATTCCCATGCTTGAACTCCCAACGGCGCAAGATTTCGACACCCCCTCCGTCGACCTCACACCACACGCTAAACAGACCGCCCGCCTCATCGCTCAACGCCTGACGGGATACTGCCAGCGCACACCTGGCAGCCAGAGTTTGGCGCATACAAAAAAACCGCGCCAAGCTTAACAGGCTGTTAAGGAAGCTCTGATTAATTTTGGCGGGAACAGATTGTGGTAAAAAATCGTCCGGTTCAAGGCGCGGATCGCAGGTCATAGCCTGGCTATTGCGAAGATCCACAACGCAGAAGTGGGCGATTTTGCACCGCAAGATACTGTGTTACGAATTGATCAGAGCTTCCTTAAACCTAAAAACCTCAGTTGGGCGCAAAAAAGACGCGTAAGATATTGGTGTGCATGGTGAATCGGAAAAACTCGTGGTCACCTTATT
>JANTGD010000288.1 GCA_024763135.1 Thiotrichales bacterium
GAACTACCAGTCGCGCTATGAGGCGCAGCAGGACATCCTGGAATACATATCCATGTTCTATAACAGTCGCCGTTTACATTCATACCTGGGCTACGTGCGTCCCAACGAGTATGAACGGCAGCTGATGGGACAGAGAAAAGCGGCTTAACTGGGGTGTAACAAAACCCTTGACCACGTCAGCGGGCGGTGGGGTACCTATGACGGCCAGACGGGGGAGCTCGACTTCCTGTTCAACACCCGTTCCCAGCCACTTGTCCCACAACTTGGTGCGATGTCGCGCCCGAGCCCGGACGCCTGGCCTCTGCGCGGCATCGGCGGCCTGCACATCCAACAGAGGTAGGGATAGCGCGGCCAGTTCATTGACCAGTTTTGGCTTGGCGCCAAGGAAAAAGCCAGCGTCGATTTACCGACGCAAGGCGCTCCCAGCAACAGCAACGGCCCCCGCCAGCGTCCCAGCACCTTCAGCACTGCCGTGCCTTCCGGTGGCACAGGATTCTCTGAATCTCGCTATCGCATCAAATCTGCTCAGCCATGGCAGCGATTATTGGGCCTGCTACTCACGCAAAGGTCAGACGATTTATGAACACTTAGCGTCCAATGGCCGATCACTCAGAGCACACTGCGAACGCTGCCACCAATAACCTGCATGCTATTCATTACCCTCACACCAATGCAGAGAAGCATGTAACCATCCAGCATCGGCATCCGTCATCTCCTATACGATGCGATGCACGTTATCCCGAAATTCCGGAGACACAATATAATTATGCTACCCCTCCCCAATGGCACGATTGGCAAGAGTCGTATTACTCGGGTATCCCCATCACATAAAGGATCAATTTTCGGAGAAACTGGCGTGGTCATCTGTGACAGGGGCGGTTTGCCTCGTTTCCGATGGATGAAAGCTGGTTGCTGCGCACGGCGGTGTATTTTGAGTTGAACCCGTTAAAAGCCGGGCTGGTAAAAGAAGCCTGAGATTGTCGCTGGAGCAGCGTTCATGCGCACCTATCGGGGACGGACAAGGGGGGGCGTGTTATGCCTAAGCAGTTGTTGGGACTGGTTGGTGACTGGACAGCTTTTTTCAAAGCGAGCCCATTATATGGCGTAGACGAGATTGAAAGCCATGAACGAACGGGGAGACCACTGGGCGATATCCGATTCATTGAGAAGGCGGGAAAACTCCTGGGCAGGGTTTAGAAGAGAAAGAGGCCGGGATCAAAGCCTTATGAGGGTAGGTGAGTACTATGTCCCCAGAATCCACGCAACTGGTGATTCCACCTCAGCGGCTCTACTGGCTGATCGGCAAAACCCAAATCGGGGCCGCTGGCTATGCCCAACGAATCACGAAAATGACAGCTTAAGCAGAGCCTGCCATGTTTTGTAAATAGAGGTGGCGTTTGGGGCAATGGGAACTCGCTCCTGAGCGCTCTTTCCGCGCCTGGTTATTTGCGCTATGTGACCGCCTGCTCCAACAACAAGGTCTGACAGCATTCAAAAAATCCGCCTAACTGCTCAGAGACCTAACCTTTAATGCAGATGATTGGCTCGAGCCTGGCCACACGCTTGGCCAAGCCCGCATGCTCCGCGGCGTCTACTACGTCGGTGACGTCTTTGTAAGCGTCTGGCGCTTCCTCGGCCACGCCGCGTAAGGATGGACTGCGCACAATGATGCCGCGTTCCCGCAAATTCGCGATAACCGCTTCACCTCGCCATTGTTTAGTTGCCTGGCGCCGACTCATGCGCCGACCCGCACCGTGACAGGCTGAATCCCAAGCGAGGCTGTCGCCAGACGATACCCCTGCCAACACATAAGACGACGTGCCCATGGTGCCGCCAATCAAAACGGGCTGCCCCACAGCGCGCAAATCCTCTGGCAACTCTGGGTGGCCAGGTCCCCAGGCACGTGTGGCTCCCTTGCGATGAACGAAGAGTCGCCGCTTCTCACCCTTGACTGTATGCCACTCTTCTTTGCAGGTATTGTGCGAAACATCGTAGAGCAACGGCAACTCAGCCTGTGGAAACAGTTGCGCAAAGGCCTGCCGGGTAAGATGTGTAATGATTTCCCGATTCGCCAGCGCACAGTTGATTCCACCGCGCATCGCGCCGAGATAAGCCTGTCCTAAGGTCGAGTCAAGTGGCGCGCAGGCCAACTCCCGATCGGGCAGCGTAATACCAAAGTTCTTGGCGGACACCGCCATTTTCTTCAAAAATTCGGTCCCGATCTGATGCCCCAAACCGCGGGAACCACAATGTATCGAGACTTTCACCTGATCGGGAAACAAACCAAACGCAGCCGCCGCCTGCTGATCATAGATCGCCACGACCCGCTGCACTTCGAGATAGTGATTACCCGACCCCAGTGTCCCCATTTCGTCGCGCTGACGCGTTTTGG
Source organism: Thiotrichales bacterium (assembly GCA_024763135.1). Taxonomy (GTDB): domain Bacteria; phylum Pseudomonadota; class Gammaproteobacteria; order UWMA-0217; family UWMA-0217; genus JANTGD01. The sequence continues at coordinate 2,393 of JANTGD010000288.1, forward strand.
CGCGCTGCGAAATCTGGCTTGGATCTGCACCCGCCATACACCCATGTTCCTCGATGCGCTCCAAATCGGCTGCTTCACCATACCCTTGCGCAACCGCCCATTGCGCGCCCCCTTGTAACATATCGTCCATTTGCCGATCAGACAGATGCAGCCGACCGCGACTACCCAGGCCTGCTGGTACCTGGAGGTAAAGCGCCTCCGCCAGCGCCGCCTGCTGCGCCAGCACCTCGGCGTACATCAAACCGGTATGCAATAAGCGCACGCCACAGGAAATATCGAATCCTACGCCTCCGGCAGAGACCACACCCCCCGCCTCGGGATCGAAAGCCGCCACACCGCCGATTGGAAAGCCGTAACCCCAATGCGCATCAGGCATAGCGCAGGCCGCTCCGACAATGCCCGGCAATTGGGCCACATTGACCAACTGCTCATACACTTTGTCGTCCATCTCGCGCAGCAAAGGCTCGCTGGCAAACAGCAAGCCCGGCACTCGCATTGCTACGCTCTGGGGAATCTGCCAGCGGTAGTCACTCTGTTTCTCCAAGCGTTTCAGATCCATCGATTCACCTCACACATCCACCACACACTGCGCGATCCACAAGCCATCCGGGCGCTGTTGCACCTTGAGCTCTGTGTAAGTGGCGCCTTTGATTTCGACGACTGGCCGGTGGCGCTGAAGTTCGATGGGCTCGCCCTGTGCCTCGGCCTTGAGCAAAGGGCCGTCTATTCTGACGGTATACCGGGCAAACAACAGCTGGCGGGTGGCCATCTCATAAATCACAGCATTGAGCCAATCGACGAACAGCAACTCAAGATCGGCTTCCTGGCACTCAATCGGCACGCGCGTGCGGGCGGCCACCGAGTCCGGATCAGTGACAATCGCCGTCAGCGCCAATGCGGCCTGCTCGAAGGCCTCCGCAGGTGAGCGCCCCACACCGCGTACGCCAATATCCGCACTATGCTCAAAGTGCTCCCAGTAAGCGCTCGTTGCGTTCACAACTCAGCCCCTCCCTACCGACCCTGCACGTACAGCTTGCCGCTTCGCGGCCCCGGCCACGGGTCACTTGCAAACGGATCAGCGCTTGAGCAGCGTTTGCAGCTGGCACTGTGCATAGCCCTGCTCATCGAGATGCGCACGCAAGTAGGCTTCGGCCTTTTCCAGAATATTCTTCACCTCATCCACAGTGAGATCCAAAACATTTTCCGCCACCTCTGCAGGGGTCAGCGATTCGCGCTCCACCAGCATAACCACGCGACGCCACTGAATCGGCAGCTCCCCAAGCAGTTGATAGCACACCTCCGCTGCTTCGGCTTCGAGCCGCTCTTCAGGGCTCGCGACCTCCTGGTCGGGAATGAGATCTTCGATATGGAGATACTCATCGGGCTGATAGAATTCCTTGTTTTCCTCTTGCACCATGGCCTCTGCCTGATCCTCCGCATCAGCGGGGGGACGCGCTTCGAGCGAGATCTCTTCACTGTGCGCCTGCGCTTGTGCCACCTCACGCTTGAGTACCGCATGGGTAGTCTTCAATGCAGTCTGGTAGAGCGCATGCGCTGAATGATCCAGCTCGTTCCATTGCGACTGTAACGTCAAAAAGACCTCATCGCGCACATCAGCAATGCTTGGATAGCGCTCCGGCAAATCTCCATTGGCGCGCAGGTAGGTCAGTTCATGACGGATAAACCCTTCAAGCCGCGGCAGCAAGGAAGCCAGGGTCACCTCCATTTCAGGCGGTGCGGGTTCTAGGGAGCCGACTTCTGATTTCAATGTTTCGAGCTCCCGGCGGCGTGCCTTGCGTTTCCACTGTTCACGACCGCTGATATGCGCCTGATGGCGTTTCGCCTGACGCGCAAGCTCATGAACCGCCTCCTGAAGTGCCGTGCGGATATTCTCATTGGCTTCGCGCGCCACCAGGATTTTTTTGGGCGGTAAATGTAAACGCAGCGTGACACGGTATTGCAGCTTCTCGTGTTCAACCATCACATGCAACCGCAACTGGCTGGGGTTGAATGCCGACAGCTCCTGATCCAAATGGCGCTGCACCAGTTGCCGGACATACTGGCGAGTCGATTCATGCGACTCTTTATTAATATTTCGATAGGAAATATCGATCTTCATGGCCTTCTCCTAATGATTGGGTTTCTTGTTTTCGGATAACGACTCCTCGAACCCCTGAAATACGCCCGCTCTGTGCTAAAAAATGGTCATTGACAAGTGTAAACGCCCATTTTTCGCCTTGATCTGACATATTACTGAGGCATTCTGAGTCGTTACTTCATTTTTTTACAACTCGCTAAGTAGTGACGTTTTCAGTTTGTCTGCTCATGCCATGACAATCCATCGTAAAGCCTCATTCAGCGGGTCTGTTGTTAAAGACCGCGCCCTGGCTGGCGAGCCGCGCCCAGCCCCGTCACATTCGCGACGCTCTATCTGTCGGAAGCTTTGCTTTGGATTGTCTTAGCAGGCTGTTAGTAACTCAAGTTTCGGAGTTTAAATATCATTACGCACTGAATTAGAGCGTCCCTTCTCCCTCGGGGAGAAGGACAGGATGAGGGAATGCATTCAAT
>JANTGD010000289.1 GCA_024763135.1 Thiotrichales bacterium
ATTTGGATATAGTATACGGAAAATTGGTCGCTGATCATTTCAAAATGATATACAGGAGAGAAAAAGAAAATGAGTGTTTGTCGCAGATAAGAGACACACTCCTCCCAAAACTCCTCTCCGGCGAAATCAGCCTCACTGAAGCACAGGACAAAACCGAGGCTGTCGCATGACGGATTCCGGTAGCGATAACCTTAGCCCCAGCCACGGTGAGTTCATCTTCTACCAGACTAGTGACGGCGAGACGCGCATCGAGTGCCGTTTCGAGGAAGAAACCATCTGGTTGAGTCAGGCCTTGATTGCTGAGCTTTATCAAAAGGATGTTCGTACCATCAATGAACATCTGAAAAACCTCTACGAAGAGGAGGAATTGGCGCCAGAGTCAACTATCCGGAAATTCCGGATAGTTCGACGTGAGGGCGCCCGCGAAGTATCACGCAATATTGAACACTACAATCTGGATGCCATTCTGGCCGTTGGCTACCGGGTGCGCTCCAAACGTGGCACACAATTCCGGCGTTGGGCCACCCAGACCTTGCGCGAGTATCTGGTGAAGGGCTTTGTCATGGATGACGTGCGCCTGAAAAACCCGCCAGTGGCCGGTTCTGGGATTCCGGACTACTTCGACGAATTGCTGGAGCGCATTCGGGATATACGCGCCAGTGAACGGCGGATGTATCTGCGGGTCCAGGAGATTTTTGCACTGGCGGCTGATTATGATCCCGGCGCGAAGGATACGATGCGGTTTTTTAGGGTTATGCAGAATAAGCTGCATTTCGCCAGCACCGGCATGACGGCCGCAGAGCTCATTGTACAGCGTGCCGATCATACCCAACCCAACATGGGGCTTACCGTCTGGAAGGGGGAAGTTGTACGCAAAGGAGATGTTACCGTAGCGAAAAACTATCTCAGCCAGGAAGAGATCGAAACACTTAACCGGATCGTTGTGATGTGGCTGGATTATGCGGAAGATCAGGCGCAGCACCGCAAACAGGTTTTCCTGAATGATTGGGAAGAGAAGCTGAATGAGTTTCTGGCATTCAATGCACGTAAAGTGCTCGACAACGCAGGCAAAGTCAGCAAAAAAGCGGCTGACAATACAGCACGAGAGGAATACGAACAGTTCGTAAAGCGCCGCCGTGAGCTCGCCGAACAGCAGGGCGCGGAAGAAACGATCAAGGTGCTTACCGACTTATCAAAGAAGAAGGGTAAATGATCAACGAAGACCAACTCGAACAACACTGCCTCGACTGGTTTCGTGAAGTCGGTTACGACTATGCCAATGGCTACGACATCGCCCCGGATGGTGAAGCGCCTGAACGTGAGGATTATCGCCAGATCGTGCTCACGGGCCGTTTACTGGATGCGCTGGCCCGTATCAATCCACAAATCCCCCAAAGCGCCCTCGAAGAAGCCGCGCACACGATTTCCAAGCCCGAACACCCCTCACTGATTCAAAACAACCGCGCTTTTCATCGGCTGTTGATCGATGGCGTGAAAGTGGAATACACAGCGTCGTCGGTTTCCCTCACCCCGGCCCTCTCCCAGGGAGAGAGGGAGTCTGTCGAGCAAAGTAAAAGGACCGATCATGTCCAGTTGATCGATTTTGAGAACCCCGACAACAACCAGTTTCTGGTGGTGAATCAATTCACCGTGCGGGGCAGTAAGATGAACCGCCGCCCGGATGTGGTGGTGTTTATCAATGGCCTGCCGATAGCGGTGATCGAGCTGAAGAATCCGGCGGATGAAAACGCTGATGTGTGGGATGCGCACAACCAGTTACAAACCTACAAGGAAGAAATTCCCGATTTATTTGTGTTCAATGAAGCGCTGGTAGTGTCGGATGGCGTTACCGCGCGCATCGGTTCGCTGACCGCGAATAAAGAACGCTTCATGCCGTGGCGCACGATCAAGAGCGAGAACGACAAGCCGCTGCTGGAATACGAGCTGGAAAAAGTGGTGCGCGGTTTCTTCGATCGGGAACTGTTGCTGGATTATATCCGCTATTTCGTGCTGTTCGAGCAGGACGGCGACGCCATCATCAAAAAGATTGCTGCGTATCACCAGTTCCATGCCGTGCGAGAGGCGGTGCGGGTGACGGTGATTGCCTCGCAAGGGGACAGAAAAGACTGGCAATCTGAGGTTCGTGCTACCTATGGCAAGGAAGTCGCTCCCGGTTCGCGCAAGGCCGGGGTGGTGTGGCATACCCAGGGTTCGGGCAAGAGTATTTCCATGGCCTGTTATGCGGGCAAGCTGTTGCAGCAGCCGGCGATGAACAATCCGACCCTGGTGGTGGTGACAGATCGCACCGATCTCGACGGGCAGTTGTTCCAGACCTTTTCCGCTGCCAAAGATTTATTGAAGCAGTCGCCGCAACAGGCGGACAGCCGCGAAGCACTGCGCGAGTTATTACTGGCGCGGCAGTCCGGCGGGATTATCTTTACCACGGTACAGAAATTCTCCCTGCTGAGCGATGAAGAAACCCACCCGGCCCTGAGCGAGCGCAGCAATATCGTGGTGATCTCGGACGAGGCGCACCGCAGCCAGTACGGCCTGAAGGCGGTGCTGGACCAGAAGACCGGCAAGTACAAGTTCGGTTATGCCAAGCACCTGCGAGATGCCTTGCCCAATGCCTCGTTCATTGGCTTTACCGGCACCCCGATTGCCAGCGAAGACAAGGACACCCGTGCGGTATTTGGCGATTACGTCAGTATCTACGATATTCAGGATGCGGTGGACGATGGCGCGACCGTGCCCATCTATTATGAAAGCCGTCTGGCCAAGCTGGATATCAACCAGGCCGAGATTGAGCAGCTCAATGAAGAAGTCGAAGAGGTGGTCGAGGACGAGGAAGATATCAGCAGCCGTGAGCGCACCAAGGGCAAATGGGCTGCGCTGGAAAAACTGGTCGGGGCCAAAGCGCGTATAAAGGAAGTTGCTGAAGATTTAGTCAGCCATTTTGAACAACGCAACATCGATGGCAAGGCCATGGTGGTGTGCATGAGCCGGGATATTTGCGTGCAGATGTTCGATGCCATTATCGCCCTGCGTCCGGATTGGGCCGGTTCGACGGTGAGTAAGGGTGATACTGGCGGCTATTACAACCACCGCGACGGCGCCGTGCGCATCATTATGACCGGCAGCGCCTCGGACAAGCCCGCCTTGCAACCGCACCTGTATAGCAAGGCCCAGAAAAAAGACATCGAGAAACGTTTCAAAGACCCGGCCGACCCACTGAAGCTGGTGATTGTGCGCGATATGTGGCTGACCGGCTTCGATGCGCCCTGTGTGCATACCATGTATGTCGATAAACCCATGCGCGGCCATAACCTGATGCAGGCCATCGCCCGCGTGAACCGGGTGTTCAAAGACAAGCCCGGCGGTCTGGTGGTGGACTATATCGGCATCGGTAACGAACTGAAGCAGGCCCTGAAAACCTACACCGATTCCCAAGGCAGAGGACGGCCCACCAACTTTGCCGAAGAAGCCTTTTCGGTGCTGCTGGAAAAGCTCGATGTGGTGCGCGGCATGATGCAGGGCTTTGACTACAGCGACTATGAAAACAAAGCCACCGCCCTGCTCGTTCCCGCTGCTAACCATATTCTAGGGTTGGAAGACGGTAAAAAACGCTTTTTGGATAATGTTCTGGCGATCAGCAAGGCTTTTGCGCTCTGCGGCACACTGGATGAATCCATTGAGCTACGCACAGAAATTGCCTTTTTCTCTGCAATCAAAGCCGTGATTGTAAAATCAACGACGGTGGATAAAAAACGCAGCGAAGAAGACAGGCACTCGGCGCTCAAGCAGATTCTGGATAATGCCGTGGTTTCTGACGGCGTTGAAGATATTTTTGCGCTGGCCGGACTGGATAAACCCGATATCGGCCTGCTCTCCGACGAATTCCTCGAAGAAGTTCGCAATATGCCGGCTAAAAACCTGGCCGTTGAGCTGCTGGAAAAACTATTACGTGACGAAGTGCGCTCACGTACGCGCAATAACGTGGTGCAGGAAAAGAAATACGGCGACCGCCTCCTGGAAACCTTGCGCAAATACCACAACCGCGCCATTGAAACTGCACAGGTGATTGAAGAGCTGATCGACATGGCAAAAGAGTTTCAGGAGGCCATGCAGCGCGAAGATCAGTTGGGGTTAAATCCTGATGAACTGGCGTTTTATGACGCGCTTGCCAACAACGAAAGCGCTGTGCGCGAACTGGGCGATGCGGTATTGAAAAAAATAGCGCACGAAATCACGGAAAAGCTGCGCAAGAGTACCACCGTCGACTGGCAGGTACGCGATAGCGTACGGGCAAAACTGCGCAATCTGGTCAGAATTACCTTACGCCGCTACAAGTACCCGCCGGATAAAACCAAAGAGGCAATCGATTTGGTTTTACGACAGGCCGAAGTGTTGTCTGATGCCTGGAGCCGGACCGAATTTAATTAATCAAGTTTCGGAGTTCGTAGCCCCTCTCCCCCGGAGAAGGTGTCGCAAAAGTCCGTCCAGGACTTTGCGTCACGCGGAAAGGAAAAGCGTGATTTTTCCTTTCCTCACAGAAACAACGATCTGTGCTCGTTGTTTCTGGGGAGAGAGAGTTGGGGTGAGGGGATTTTAACAGCCTGTTAAGCGTGAATGCTTTGATTGAATGTATTCCCTCATCCTGTCCTTCTCCCCGAGGGAGAAGGAACGCTCTATTTCAGTACGCAATGGTCTTTAAACTCCGAAACCTGAGTTAAGGAAGCTCTGATCAATTCGTAACACGGCATTTTACGGCGCAAAATCTGCCACTTTTGCGTTGCGGATCTGCGCAATAGCCCGCTATTACGAAGATCCGCGCCTTGAACCTAAAAACCTCAGTTGGATCACAAAAGTCCACGCAAGCTCTTGGTGCACCTGGCAAATCAGAAAAACCTCTCATCACCAAT
>JANTGD010000290.1 GCA_024763135.1 Thiotrichales bacterium
GCACTCCTTGGGAAGGGAACAACCATTCCCTGCGAAGTGCGCCTACCCAGGCATGCAGACAGGACAACTGCGCCCGTCATTTTAAGCTGGACGAGGTTCAAAGGGGCTTGGGTTTTGAAACATTTCCTGAGAAAAAGCTGCCTTTATCACGAAGCGAGAATCATCAATGCGTAGCCAAAGGCCGTTGTGCTATTAAAGAAGCTCTGAGCAATTCGTAACACGGCATCTTGCGGTGAAAAACCGTCCATTCCTGCGTTGCGGATCTTCGCAATAGCCAGCTATTACGTGCGATCCGCGCCTTAAACTGGACGATTGTTCACCACAATCTGCTCGCGCCAGAATTAATCAGAGCTTCCTTAATAGGATCCTAAAACCTGTACGAGAGGTTTGGGGCTGAATTTACCAAGAACAGTATCAAGGTCTCAGAGGGGGCATGTGCCACGGGCGCTACCCTGAGGCTTTGCTCAGCTGGATTGTAGAACGTGAAGAAATCGGAGAACGATATGAAATCTGGTCACCCATTTGGCGGGCATGGTCGAGGCGGAAGAGGTCAGAGCATTGGGCGAGGACAAGGGCACGGTATGGGTATGGGGCGGAATCCGGGGTTTGCCGAGCGACATCAGCATGACCAGGATGTGTTCCATCGGATGCTTGAATTGCATGATCAAATCACACGCAAGGTAGAGAAGCTGACGAATGGTATTCGTACGCTCACTACTTCAAACAATCCGGATATCGTCAAGTTACTGCACGATCATGTGCCTTCCATGCACGAACGTCTTATGCAAGGTATGACGCTGCGGAATTGGGATCCGCTGTATGTTGAGATTTTCACCCATCGAGACGAGATCGAAATGCATATTGAGTTGTTGGATGATGGGGTTGCAGTTTTTGAAACCAGCGAGTCGCCGTATGTGGTATCGCTGATACAGGCTCATGCAGATGCTGTGGATGCGTTTGTTGAAAAGGGATTTGAAGCTGCGGAAAAAACCAGTCCTATGCCGGCGGGTAAGCCGTAACCTTGTATTGAAAGGTCTTGTGTCTGCTGAGAAATTCGGGGCGCTGTGTATTTGAGCCGTCTTTATCGACGAGCGACACTACACCACCACAATACGGGGGCCTTTCGCAATCGCCGGTGCAGCCCGTTTTTGCTGGGGTGTCACCGAAATCCAAGAATTGTATTGTCCGGCCTGCAATTTGAGTTGTCTGAGTAGCGCTTTATGGGTGCCCTCCTTGGGTTTGAGCCGCAACAACTCATCGCATCTGAGGCAGGTACTGGCTTGGCGGTGATCGATGGGGCTTATTTGTAGACCTGCATTATAGGTCAGTGTTTCATCAACGTTTTGCCCTGTTTCTGCAATCGATAAGTCGATTTCGAGATCAAAGGGTTTGTCCTGTTCCAGCAAAAGCAAGTGCTCGCCCTGAAAGGGTGCTTGTACGTGTAAAGGTCCCCCGGCTTTGAGCAGGGTATAGGCATCGATACTGAAGGTTAAATCATGCGTCTGTGCGGCGGTTTCCTGTTCGGGCGCCGCGCGTGCTATGCCCTTATCGGGTATCGATTCAGCCACTGCTGCCAGTTGCGTCCGCAGCCATGCGAGCGCTTGTTCGATGTCGTGGCCAAGCCACTCTTCTGCTTGATGTGCCGAATCTTCCGTATGGGAGATAATAATGTCTGCCGGATGGGATTGACCGCGCACGGTAATTAAGAACCGTTTGACGACATCTTGCGCTCCCGGTTCTTCAGGGTTACCCGTAGGGGCTGCTGGCAACGTGTCTTCTGTCCCTGCTAAAAGCGCAGCTTCTTCGATCCAGCGGGAGATCTCTGCGCGTGAGGGCGGCATCCGCTCCTGTGACATTTTTTCTTCTACCCAAGCGGCATCCAAATGCGCCAAATCCGTAAGTCGGCGCACATCCAAATGCTCTCTAAGCCATTGCTGTCTAACCTTACCAATCCCTTTGATCACGGTCAGGTCTTCTGCGTTGTTTGAACCCTGCATTATTGTCACCCTTGGGTTGTCGCAAAGCTGCGTGCTGTTTTTGGCAATCTATTTACAATAAATTGTCTTAGTCATATCGGCTCTAAAAATACTATAGCCTAAGCTGATTAGGCTGGGCTTAATTACCGCATAAGTCGGTTTGCTAACAACAGTAAGGAGTCATGCCGGCGAGCCGTACCTGGATGCTTAACATCTGAGGTGCTCTGCAGGAGGCTTTACTCTGTATTGTTTCAATAGGTCGAGAGTAATTCTTCGACCGCAGATTGCAGGGCGTCGAGTGTGAGCGGCTTGCCGATAAATCGACTCGCACCAGCCAGTAGGGCGCGCTCTTCATCCAACGTGGCGCTAAAACCGGAGAGCAGAATGATCGGCAGCCGTGGTTGGATACGCTTGACCTTCTGTATCAACTCAATCCCTGTCAGCTTAGGCATGGTCTGGTCGGTAATCACCAGACGGTAGCGGTCGGGGTGTTGCTCCACAGCGGCTACAGCTGCAGTACTGTCGGTGTAGCAGTCTGCCTGGAGACCCATGAAGGCAAGTGCCTCCTCCAGAAAATGGGCAATATCCGGTTCATCATCGACGATCAGTACCCGCCCGTTTTCCGGAACGTCGCGAGCTGAGTCAGAGGTGGATTGTTTCTCCGCCTGCGCGTTTTCAAAAGGCTTTTCGATTGGAAAAAACAAGCGGAATCGTGTGCCACCGTTGGATGGCGTCTCTGCCATAACGTGGCCCTTGGCGCGTTCCATAATACCCCGGACAACGGCCAGCCCCATACCGCTGCCTTGGCCGACCTCCTTGGTCGTAAAAAAAGGTTCGAACAGTCGATCTTGGATTTCAGGTGCAATACCAGGCCCTGAGTCAGTGATTGACAATTCGGCCCAATGACCCGTAAGACGTTCATGGCAGGTGGAACAGGTACTGTTGAATAAGTTGCGGGTCTGCAATGCGATCTCAATCTGCCCTTTGTCCTGCAGAGCATCGCGCGCATTGATGAGCAAATTGAGCAGCAATTGCTGTGCTTCGATCGGATTAATCTGGATATCGGGCACATGCGTGATCGCTTCGACCAGTGTGATACTGGAAGGAAGTCCAGCGCGGTAGAGTTTGAGCTCCTCTTCAATTAAGGCAGCAAGGGAAATCTCTACAGCTTCCGCTGGGGCCTTACGACTAAAGCTGAGCATCTGTAACACAAGGTTTTTAGCACGGCTACCCGCTGCTTTTATGATGGTTAGATGCCTTTCAAGCGTCGCTGGCATAGCGTCGGCGTAGTTGCGTTCGATCAGCTCAGCGGCGCCCATAATAATCGCCAGAATATTATTGAAGTCATGCGCGATGCCACCGCTCAATTGACCAAGCGCCTCCATTTTATGATTTTGTGCAAGCTGCTTCTGCAATCGCAGGCGCTCGCTTTCTGATTGCTTAATTGGCGTTAAATCGCGGGAAATCCCAAACACACCTTCGATCTTACCGTGAATCATTAACGGTCCTTTCGTGGTCAGATAAGGTTTGGGTTCACCGCCTGCTATGACAGTCTCCTCATAACTTTCCACCCTGCCGGCCTTTTTTATGCGTGCATCGTCGTGACGAAACTGCCGCGCAACGGTCTCAGGAAACAGTTGGTAGTCGTCTGCGCCGAGCACGGCATCAAGAGGTTGCTCGAGTAAATCGGAGAGTGCTTGGTTCGCAACCACATAATGACCGGTTTGATCCTTAATAAATATGACATCGGAGGAAGCTTCGACGAGCGCATTCAGCATGGCGTTGAGGCGCGAAGATTTGCGGGCTTGCGCCGTTTCGGCAGTCAGATCTTGCACGGTGCCCAGCGATCGTATTGGCCTGCCAAGGCTGTCGTAAAATGTGGTGCCGCGTTCGTTGACATACTTTACGCTGCCGTCGGCGAACAATAAGCGATGCTTGATTTCGTAAGGGGTGCGATTGGCGACCGACTGCGTATAGGCCTTATCGACCACGTCTCGGTCTTCGGGGTGAACCAGTGAAAGAAATGCCTCATAGGAGGCGCCAAACCGATCAGTTTCGATTTCGAAAATACGGTAAGTTTCTTTCGACCACCACAAATGGTTGTTGACCAGGTCGAGTTCCCAGCTACCGATCTGTGCAAGTCGTTGCGTCTCGTCCAGGTGGTCCCGCGGATTCGGCTCTGGGGCCGCTGCAAGCGGCGTGATGACTTGCTGTTCGAGCTGCTCGATACGCGCACGCTGGAGGATCTCGCGGGATAGAATGCCGATCGACCCTCCCTCAGGATCGATGATCTGAAAAAATTCACCAGATAGCAGGTCTGCCTTTTCCAGTGCTGTATCGAGGGAGAAAGAGGCATCCAGTGGTGGCAGGGTCGCAGTGCGATCGACCCAGTGCCTGATGGGTTGGCTTGTCTCAGATGTCACCAACAAGCGCAGTGCAGATTGGGGCAAGACGGCCACACAGCGCGGACCATCTTTTAGGAGTGCGTAGTCAGCAGCCGAAGTCTCCAAGTCCGCCAGAATCCCTGCTGGAGTTGCCTCCAGTGAGTACTCTCGTGTATTCAAAACAGGTAGATGCCGCAACCGCAGCCTGCTGTCCATCCTGGGGTGTCGATCTTCCATAGGCGTATCGTGACACAGATTTCATACGAAAAAAACTACTCAGGTTAAGCGTTGAGACTGGGGGGAGGTGGTGTGACTGGCCTTTGCTTCCCAAGTACAGTAGAGGGTATCGCAAAAGGTCGTGAGCAGCGTGCGCGCAAGGCGCGTCGGCTAAATATCAGGGAAGGGTGGTGACACCCGCTAAAAACCGATGGCCGCCAGGCGTTCCGCTTTAACCTAAAAACCTCAGTTGGGCGCAAAAAAGACGCGTAAGATATTGGTGTGCATGGTGAATCGGAAAAACTCGTGGTCACCTTATTGGTGATG
>JANTGD010000291.1 GCA_024763135.1 Thiotrichales bacterium
CTGGAGAAAAAGCGCAGTTTACACGCAGTAAATGAGCATTTTGAGCCACAATTAACGCTGGATCGTGCCAGCTGAGCGTTTTTCAACAACCTGTTAATCCCTGAAACTTGAGTTATCAATAGTATAAATGATTTCCTGACGACTCAGTGAATTGTCAATGATCATTTTTTAAACGCAGAAGTGGGCGATTTTGCGCCGCAAGATGCCGTGTTAGGAATTGATCAGCGCTTCCTTAACTGAGCCGTGACATGATTTCTTCCTGTTTACAGGACTTGAGTGTATGCCCAAACTGATTTTGTTCAATAAGCCCTACGGCGTATTAAGCCAATTCACAGACACAGCAGGCCGTCCCACATTGGCTGACTATATTGATCAAAAGGGTTTCTATCCAGCAGGCCGGTTGGACCGAGACAGTGAAGGTTTAATGGTCTTGACCAATAACGGTCGGCTGCAATCGCTCATTGCCAGCCCCAGGCACAAGATGACCAAGACTTATTGGGTGCAAGTAGAGGGTGAACCGGATGCTGACGGACTGCATGCATTGCGCCAAGGCATCGAGTTGAAAGATGGGCTGACCCTCCCAGCCAAAGTTGCGTTGATGTCTGAACCGAAGCATCTGTGGACGCGTCATCCTCCAATTAGGCAGCGGCAATCTATTTCCACGTCATGGCTGAAGCTGACGATACGTGAGGGTAGAAACCGTCAGGTGCGTAGAATGACTGCTGCGGTTGGTTGCCCTACTTTGAGGTTAATACGTTATCGGGTGGGTTCCTGGACCCTAGATGGACTGGAGAGTGGACACTACTGGACTGTGGATGTGGAATAGACGATGCACCATCGCCTCGGAATGTGCAGGCGCCACAACGACTGTTGGATCGTATTGTTCGCAGCTAGTAAGGTCGAATCGAAACGAATAGGTTTATTGGCCGAGGGGACCAGTCCCGCAACTGGTTGCGGCGGGTACGCTGAGTTGTAATGCTGGCTCTGATTGGAGCCGCAAAACCTTCAATTATACAAACTACAGGTAACCTTTAAGCGCCGCGCGTCACTGGCCACGCATAAGCGGTGGGTTACTTGGCGTAGCGTCGACGGAACTTATCAACCTGGCCGGCCGTATCCAACATTTTCTGCTTACCCGTATAGAAAGGGTGGCACTGCGAACAGACCTCAATGTTGAGAACGTCTTTGCCGTAGGTAGAACGCGTGTCAAAGGTGTTGCCACAGCTGCATACAACTTTGACGTCGTGATAGCGAGGGTGAATATCAGGTCGCATGATGTCGCTCGATGCTGGAGAAAAAAGAGGCGGGGACTATATAGAATCGAACTTGGAAAAGCAAGCAAACTTAGGAGGCTGCCGCTCGCATCGCGTGTCGTCAGTAAGCAAGTGCGGCATCTTTGCAACGACTCATGGTGGGGCGATTCGTCGCAAACTCAGGAAAATCTAGAAACTGATTCTCGGGTAAGGGAGTCAATTGTCCGATGACGTACTGGTAGGCTGAAGGACGATATTGCGATCGCCCGTTTATCTGAAATATAAGCCACGCCTGCTAACTACTTGAAACGGCAAAGTTTTGCCATTTGTCCACAAAAGCTGTGGATAACTCTGTGGAATAAAGCTGTTAAACGCGCTGTAAGCCGCGTGATTATTACATTTTCGCCTTATCGATCAAAAATTAATCATGCTAATAACTTATTGATTTTACGAAAGTTAAACTGGACGTTGTGTGCTTGTCTAAGGGACCGGAGCGAATTTGTTACAGTAGATGATCGATTGTGAATAACCGTGGGGTCCATTTTAGGGCTAAGCACTTTCTTGGTGCATTTGCAGGTAAGCTCAAAGTGTCGCCTCCGTCACAAATCAGCACATTATTAACCCGACACCATGATATGGCGTATTGAGAGCCTCGGGCATTTCCTCTATCAAGCTGCCTGCCGCAGGCAATAGTCGCTCCCTTGGCAAGGCAGGCAACGCAGAAGTGGACGAGGTACTAGATCCGTTCGGTGTTATCGAAAGGTTGATGGATTATTCACCGGGCAGAAACGTTTCCAGAATATCGTTAAGAAACGCGAAGCCTTGCGCTGTGCAGCAATAGCCCTCTCGGGTCTCGCGCAGAACGCCCCGATCGATGGCATTGTTCAATTCGGGTTGCAACGTGGCCGCAGGCAGGCCAGTGCGGTTTTCAAACGCCTCCAGAGAGAAGCCGTCGGTCAATCGCAGCGTATTGAGCAGAAATTCAAAACGTAGATCCGCTGCTGTTAAGCTACGAGTCTGCTGGCGAAAATCTCCCTGCCGGGCTGCTTCCAGGTACTGCTGTGGCTGCCGGAATTTACTAGTTCTCAGAATTTCATCTGCATCAGGCCGTGTAAGTTTTCCATGGGCCCCTGCGCCAATCCCCAAATAATCGCCAAACTGCCAATAATTGAGATTGTGCCGACAGGCATTGTCAGGCTTTGCATAGGCAGAGACTTCGTATCGATGATAGCCCGCTGTTTCGAGCAATTCACTGCCTTGCTGTTGCATTTGCCATTGCTGTTCGTCAGTCGGCAGGGTGGGGCGTTGATGGTAGAACCAAGTATTGGGCTCGATGGTCAGCTGGTAATAGGAGAGATGGGTGGGCTCACACGCAATGGCCTGCTGCAGATCGCGGGATGCAGCGCTCAGTGTTTGATCAGGCAAGGCGAACATAAGATCCAGGTTGAGATGTGCAAACCCGGCATCGCGCGCCATGTCGATCGCATTCAATGAGTCCTGTGCGGAGTGAATTCGACCGAGTTGTTGCAACGCGTGGTCATCGAAGCTTTGGATACCGAGCGAGAGCCGATTGATACCCGCCTGACGGTAGGCTTGGAAACGCCCCTGTTCGATAGTGCCCGGATTGGCTTCCAGGGTAATCTCGGCCTGATGAGTGAGCCGACATCTGGCGCGTATCCCTGAGAGCAGTCTTTCGATTGCATCCGGTGAGAGCAGGCTAGGTGTACCACCACCAATAAAGATGCTGTGGACGGCGCGTCCCCAAATCCAGGGGAGATCCGCTTCCAGGTCTGCCAGCAACGCATCGATATAGCTTGATTCAGGGAGCGAGGTATTGAGCGCATGCGAGTTGAAATCGCAATAGGGGCATTTGCGCACGCACCAGGGGACGTGTACATAGAGGCTAAGTGGAATGGCCCGGATTGTGTCCACGGTTATCGGGATTTGAGTTTTTCCAACAGCGCCATTAGCGCCTGGCCCCGATGACTTATCGCATTTTTATCTTCCGCCGAAAGTTCTGCTGCGGTTTTCCCCAACTCAGGGAGTAAAAAATAAGGATCGTAGCCAAACCCACCGTTACCCCGCGGTTCATCAATGATCAGCCCCTGCCAGATACCTTCCGCAATAATCGGCTCGGGATCATGCGCATGCCGTAAGTAGACGATACAGGCGTAGTAATGCGCGGTCCTGTCCTGATGCGCCACTTCCTGCAATTCACTGACCAAACGTGCGTTGTTTTCCTGGTCGCTGGCGTTCTCTCCTGCATACCGCGCAGAGTAGATGCCGGGCGCACCATTGAGCGCGTCCACCAGTATCCCGGAGTCATCGGCGATTGCAGGTCGTTGTGCATATTCACAAGCATTGCGCGCTTTTAGCAGCGCGTTTTCAACGAAGGTCAGGCCAGTCTCCTCGGCTTCGGGGACATCGAATTCAGATTGGGGCTGTAGCCTGAGATCCAGTGGTTTTAAAATAGCCGAAATTTCGCGCAGCTTGCCGCGGTTATTGGAGGCTACAACGATTTGCTGATGCTCAATCACGCGACAGCACCTCACGTTGCGCGGTGATGATTTGTTGAATGCCTGCGGTGGCGAGATCCAGCATCTGATCCATTTCGTCCCGGCGGAAAGCATGGCCCTCGGCAGTCCCCTGGACTTCGATGAAGTGTCCGGCATCGTTCATGACGACATTCATGTCCGTCTCCGCTGTCGAGTCTTCGACATAGTCAAGATCCAGCACGGGTGTGCCGTCAAAGATACCAACCGAGACCGAGGCAATCATGCCGTAAAGCGGATTCTCTTGAATCATACCTTTCTTCAAAAGATGATTGATCGCATCATAGAGCGCCACAAAACCACCGCTGATCGACGCGGTGCGTGTGCCACCATCTGCTTGAATTACATCGCAATCAATGAGTATCTGGCGCTCTCCCAGGGATTCCAGGTCGATCGCGGCGCGCAGGGAGCGACCAATCAAACGCTGGATTTCCATGGTCCGTCCACTTTGCTTACCTTTGGCGGCCTCCCGTTGGGTACGTGTGCCGGTAGATCGTGGCAACATCCCGTATTCGGCCGTGACCCAACCTTGATTCTTACCTTTGAGAAACGGTGGTACCCGCTCCTCAACCGACGCTGTGCACAACACCTTGGTCTGGCCAAAGCTCACTAAAACGGAACCTTCGGCATGACAGGTGTAATGGCGTTGAAAGGATACTGAGCGCATTTCTTCAGGCTGGCGGCCGCTGGGTCTCATTGCTTTGTTCACCTACGATGATTTAAAACGTGGGCATTATATACTTGTCTATGTCACACTGTGCGATTACTAAATTAATCCGTTACTACTCAGCGAGTTGTTAATAGTGGGGTCACTGCTTATTTTGCTTAACGAAGCGCTGATCAATTCGTAATACGGCATCTTGTGGCGCAAAATCGTCCACTTCTGCGTTGCAGATCTGTGCAATAGCCGGCTCTTACGTGCGATTCGCGCCTTGAACTGGACGATTTTTCACCACAATCTGCGCGCGCCAGAATTAATCAGCGCTTCTTTAACAGGTTGTTGAAAAACTCTCAGGTGAGTGCGAGACAAGGCAAAATCTGGAGAAAAAGCGCAGTTTACACGCAGTCAATGAGCATTTTGAGCCAC
>JANTGD010000292.1 GCA_024763135.1 Thiotrichales bacterium
ACCATAGGACCACTATGATTCATAAAAACAAAACCACATCTAACCCCTTGATGACTCACTGATACAGACAGTTTGGGCTTGGCGGTGTACTAGGCGCGCTTTGCAGCGAAGGGGGGTTCCCTTGGCAAGAAGCGCAACAACGTGGATGACCGCTTTCTGGCTCGCCCTCCGGGAGCATCCCGAATCCGCGACTGCGGCGTTGCGCCCCTTGAAAAGGGAGCCCCCCTTTCCTGCGGGACGCGCCTTGCATTGAGGAATTTGGGATGCTCTGTAGCCGTCAATATCATGTTGACGATGTACTAGGAGCCTGCCCGGGAATAAACGGCTAGAATGCGTGGGTTCCTGATGGTATTTTTTCGACTCGATGAAGAGACGGGCAAGGCTAATCAATGTGTTGAGCTGGGAAAAGGGAGGCAAAATGCACTTGTTTGCTGTAACTTGGCGATTTTCGGAGAGTTTCACAGACCTAACCCAACTGCACTCACGATGACGAAAGATTCACTATTTCCTGCACTTGAAGAGCCGGGCTGGTCCGAGGCATTGACGCCATTGCTGATCCAGCCTGAAATGCAAGCGTTGGGGCGACGGCTGGCCCAGCGCGCGGCTCAGGGTGAAGAAATTTTTCCTTCCAAGTGCCATTGGTTCGAGGCATTCGCAAAAGCACCCTTGGATCAGGTGCGGGTCGTAATCCTGGGTCAGGATCCTTATCCGACGCCTGGGCAAGCGCATGGACTCAGTTTCTCGGTGCGCTCGCACGTACACCCCTTGCCGCGCTCACTGGTGAATATCTATACGGAACTCAATGATGATCTCGGTATCCAGAATCACTCGGGCTGCCTGCTACCATGGGCACGTCAGGGGGTACTGCTGCTCAATGCGGTACTAACCGTAACCCGTGGGGAGCCGGGTAGCCACCGTGGCCTGGGCTGGGAAGCATTGACCGACACGGTGATCGAAGTACTCAACCAGCGTCGCCGGGGTATCGCGTTTCTCTTGTGGGGTGGGTATGCGCACAAGAAAGGACGAACAATTGACCGCGATCGCCACTTTGTACTCGAGTCTGCGCATCCGTCCCCCCTTTCAGCTTATCGCGGTTTTTTTGGCAGTCGGCCCTTTTCTCAGGTGAATCAATTCCTCGAAGCCTCGAACGACCGCGCAATTGATTGGCAGTTATAGCCGGGCGTTCGCGAAACATCTGCATTGTTCGCTTCCGTGCCTATTGCATGGAATAGGTAATTTGGACCAGCGTGCTGGGTGCGCCTGCGCCTTGCGCTTGGGCAGATCACGATGCTTTGTGACACCGCCTTGTGTCAGCCGCGTTGGCCAATGATCTTGGCTGGTACTCCGACCGCAACGGAGTTCGCCGGAATGTCCTTGGTGACCACTGCACCTGCGCCAATCACACTGCCCATTCCCACTCGGATGCCATCCATAATGCGTACACCTGCGCCCAGCCAGCAATCATCCTCGATGGTAATGCCCTTGCAACTCAAGGGTTGCTGATTGATGGGCGTGTTTGGATCGCTGAAGCCATGGTTGTTGGCAAACAGGCTGCTGCTTGCGCCAATTAATACGTTTTTACCGATCTGTACGGAGCCTGGGCCAGACAGACACACATAGGGTCCAATATAGGTTTGAGCACCAATCGTCAGCTGGGCGCCTAATGCCTGCAGATAGACGCCTCGTTCCATGACGACGTCATGGCCGATCGTTATCTCACTGCCGTCCACCCAGGCATTTAAGCCCACGTCGGCATAAAGAATCACATTGTCGTCCAGGTGGATGCGATGCGGGCCGACCAGGTCGATACGCGGATGAAGGGTGACGTTATTGCCCAGTCTGGCCAGTATGGAGCGGTACGCCATGCTACGGATTTTCTGTCCGAATCGCAGAGGTAGATTGCCCACAATCGCGGTAATGTAACTGGCTTTTCGGTTGAGCCCCGTGTCATGCGTGGTCGCTGGGTCGTTCGAGGATGTATTGTTCGCTGGCATGTTTGGTGCTCGTAGCGTAGTGGAAAGTCTCGGAGCCTTATCATTCTTGAGAATCAGTAGCAATCGCAGCGCGAAATTCCTCCCCGTAGTCAAACGTGATTTCGTCTCCGCCTGAGATCGGGCGGATGGCGTAAAGCTCATCGCCATAAAATGCGGCGTTAGGGGTGTCGCTGTGATTGAGAAAGCGTAGCAGGTTCTGGCCATCGATACCCAGCCATTCATCGTTATCTTGTTGCACCCACAATACATACGTGTCGTTATCCGACGTGGGAGGGCCTTCGTAGCGACCAAGATAGCTATCAATCTCGAAACGTCGACGGGCAAACACGCCTTGGCCGTGGATCGGTGATGGCGCAATAAAGAAGTTTTGGGAGAGTGCTTGAGACATGCGTAAGGGAGATAGATAATTTTTCAGCTGACGATGGCGACGCAATCGGCATAGATGTCTAAGTTTAACAAAGGTCTGGCTAGTGCTTATCCTAGGTATTTCCGGGGCTTAAGTTGGAGCATGGTTTGCTGCATTGGCGATAAAAAATTTTTATAGTTAAGGCAGGCCACTTCGCAATTTTCCCGGCTATCATAAACCATGTTTATTGGCTATTGGCTATCGGTAATGCACTAAGTATCGAAATATGCTGATACCTGATGATGTCGATCAGTTGACCGAGTGATTTGCTGGGAAAACCCTCAAGTACGCCGCTAGACGGGATGAGCCTGCATAAATAAGATACCGTGCTTTATCACAGGCTGGAGTAAAGAATATGGCGAGAGTGGTCATTTTGGGGGCTGGGATTTCCGGCCACACAGCGGCCCGTTATCTGGGTAAATGGATCGGCAAGAAACATGAAATCGTGGTGGTCTCGCCGAAGCCCAAATGGAATTGGATACCGTCCAATGTTTGGGTCGGTGTAGGTGAGATGAACGAGCAACAGGTCACTTTCGATCTGGAACCTATTTATAAAAAGGTACATGTGCAATTCCGCCAGGCAGCCGCCAAATCGATCCATCCAGAAGGTGGTGAGGGTTCGGACAAGCCTTATGTGATGGTCGAATACACAGGGCAGGGGAAAGAAGGTCAAAGCGAAAAAATCGAATACGATTTCCTCATCAATGCTACGGGCCCCAAATTGAATTTTGGCGCGACTGAGGGACTGGGCCCCGATGTAGGATACACCACCTCGGTCTGTACCCCGCAGCATGCACTCGAAGCCAACCAAAAGCTGACCGAACAAATCGAAGCTATGAAGAAAGGCGCGAATAAAACGATTGTGGTTGGCACCGGTCACGGAATGTGCACCTGTCAGGGGGCCGCATTCGAGTATATCTTCAATGTGGAAGGTAAGCTGCAGAAAGAGGGGGTACGCGAAAGAGCTAAGATTGTCTGGATCAGTAACGAATATGAGCTGGGCGATTTTGGCATGGGTGGTGTGCACATTACCCGCGGTGGCTATGTCACCAACGGTAAGGTTTTTGCCGAGTCACTCATGGTGGAACGGGGACTCAATTGGATTACCCGCGCACATGTCAATAAGGTGGAAGCTGATAAGATCCACTTCGAGACACTCGACGGTGAGCAGCATGAGCTGCCCTACGACTTTGCCATGCTGATTCCTCCGTTTGCAGGTGTGGGACTGGAGGCTTACGATAAGTCAGGCAAGGATATTACCGATGAGTTGTTCGCGCCGAATAAACTCATGAAAGTCGATGCCGACTATACTCCGCGGCCTTATGAGCAATGGAGCGCCAAAGATTGGCCCAAGACCTACCAAACGCCCAAATACAAGAACATCTTTGCCGTTGGGATTGCATTTGCGCCCCCGCATCTGATCAGCAAACCCATGAAGAGTCCGAACGGTACACCCATCAATCCTACACCGCCACGTACCGGCATGCCTTCTGCAGCGATGGCGTTGGCGGTCGCGCAGAGCATTCGCGATATGGTGGCTAAGGGAGCCAAGGAGCCCACACATACCGCGTCTATGGCTAGGATGGGTGCAGCTTGTGTTGCTTCGACGGGCTACAGCATCTTCAAAGGTACGGCCGCAACCATGACGGTGTATCCGGTGGTACCTGATTACGAGAAATATCCGGAGTATGGCCGAGATATGGATCTGACCTTCGGCGAAGTGGGATTGGGTGGACACTGGCTGAAATACATTCTGCACCATGTATTTCTCTACCAGGCTAAGCTCAAGCCAGGCTGGTCAGTATTACCGGACTGACCCCCGGTACCCGAGGAAAGCTGAATCCAAGTTTACTATTTAAGTTGCTGCTCAGCAGGTATGGAATTTGTTACTCATCGCAGCATTTTCGCACGGTGAGGAGAGCACACAGTATGTGGTCCAGTCAGTACGATAATGACGGCGCATTGAAACAAAAACCAACTGTACTGAACAGTGACATGTTTGATTAACAGGACTGACTATGAACGCAACCAATAAAGAGCCCTATCAACAAGCCTACTACCCCCCTAAGCCTACGCGCTTTACTTGCTTTATGCGGACTTTTCTACCGTGGCAGCTCTGGCGCTTTGTTTTGCAGAATCTAAAGATTCTCAAGCTATTGCGCAGTTCGCATCATTGAGCGCATTCGCAAAGGCAAAAAAAAGGCTGGTCATCGACCGGCCTTTTTTTTGCGGTTGGAGGTCGCAAAACGGCTACATTACCCGTCCGCAGGGAGCGCCTCAGAGGTTACGGCTCGGTGTGGTGCTCACCCACCGGCAAGGACCGTGGCCATTGTCGGTGAGCGCCTTACCTGGAACGGGTGAGGCACTCTGTATGAGGCTTTTCTGTGGATTGACTTAATCCTAGATTCCGCAGTTGGATCACGAAAGTCCACGCAAGCCCTTGGCGCACCTGGCAAACCAGAAAAACCTCTCATCACCAATAAGGTGAC
>JANTGD010000293.1 GCA_024763135.1 Thiotrichales bacterium
CGAGTTTTTCCGATTCACCATGCACACCAATATCTTACGCGTCTTTTTTGCGCCCAACTGAGGTTTTTAGGTTGAAAGCCAGGGTTCTGGCCGGGCAGAAGAGGACGGAGCAAGGGGGGGCTGCGCCGAGTTCATTTGTCCTGCTCTTCTACTTTCTTATGGCGATGTGCGCGTGGGTGTGCCTGATCGTAAGCTGCGGCAAGATGTTGGAAGTCCAGCTGGGTGTAGATCTGCGTTGTACTGATATTCGCGTGCCCCAGGAGCTCTTGAACGGCGCGTATGTCACCCGATGATTCCAGCAAATGGGTAGCAAAAGCGTGCCTCAAGCGGTGTGGGTGCAGATGTTGGTCCAGCCCTTGACGGCGGGCCCAGTAGTCGATGCGTTGTTGGATGGCGCGGTGGCTCAGCCGTGTTCCTCGCACGCTCAAAAACACAGCGGGTGTCTCGTCTTTACCGGTCAGCTCCGGCCGGACGCGCAACCATGCGCGGAGCGCAGCTACTGCAGTACGTCCGACCGGCAAGAGTCGCTGTTTTGAGCCTTTGCCAAGTACTTGCACAAGCGCCGTATTTAAATCCATATCCGCTAAGTCTAATCCGGCAATTTCTGCGAGTCGTAAGCCGGAGGAGTAAAACAGTTCCATCAGGGCTTTGTCCCGTACCGCGAGGGTAGAGTCCAATGGGATATCGAGAAGACGCTCGATCTGTTCGATTGCGACGGTTTTGGGGAGCCTCTCGCCTTTTTTGGGGGCCGATAATCCGGCTACAGGGTTGCTCAGGTTTGGATCTTGTTGTAACAGGTAGTGGAACAACCCACGGATGGCCGACAGCTGTCGCTGCAGTGAACTGGCCTGCATCCCCTGGCTGTGTTGCGTGGTAATGTAGCGTCTCAGGTGTAGTGGTTGGACATCCCGCCACCGCTCGATTTTCGCTTCGAGCAAGAATACTCTCAGCTTCTTGAGATCCTGTTCGTAACTGCTGATTGTGCGGGGCGCGTAGCGCTTCTCATAACGTAAAAAATCCAGATAAGGCGCGAAATTAAGGGCAGTCATCTGCAGTCTGGCATGCTTGGCAGCATTTGCGGCGGAATCCGCCGTACTGAATCAGCGGCGTTGCTGTAGGATGGCATGGGTTAACAGTTCGCCCAAATAACTGAGAAAAATAGTGCCCATGCCGGCGCGAAAGCGTTCCTCCAAGGTGCTTCCGAGTGCCAGAAAACCCAGTGTCCCCTGAGGGGCCAAGGGGATCAATGCGACGGATTTTATTTGCTCGGCCAGTTCGCCGAATAATAAATGCCGTTGGGCCTCGGCAAGTTGGCCGCAATAGGGTTTTTTGCCTTTTAGCAGCCCTCCGAGCAGCTGCGTGGTCACATGACGATCGACTTCGTGCAGTGCATCGTCAATGGCACAGTCGAATAGCCCGATTTTGACAAACTCTGTTTTGAAACTTTGAATGAGTTGATCGCGTGCGGCAGCCAATACACCATCGAGGTTTTCAGCATCCATGAGTGCAAGCGTATAAGCATGCAGCTGGGTGCTCAGTCGTTCATTTTCCCGCGCAATATCCACCAGTTCCAGTAGCTTGTCCTCGGTGGCTTCGATCTGGCCGCGCAAGACATGAATCTGGCGTTCTACCAGGGAAACCGCACCGCGTGGGCCATGCGGCAGGCGGAGGTTTGAGAGTAGTTGGGGGCGTTGTTCAAAAAACTCGGGATGGGCAGTCAGATAACATTCCACATCGTCAGGCGATAGGTCGGGCGCAATGGCGGTGGCGGTATTGCCGGTATTCATCGTCATAGGTTGATCTCTCCCTCAAAAACAGTCACTGCGGGGCCAGTCAGCAGCATTGGGCTCGACTCTCCCTGCCATTCAATGGTCAGTTGGCCGCCAGGCAATTCGACTAGCACGCGGTCAGCCAGTTGATGGCGGCGTTGACCAATAGCTACTGCGGCACAGGCGCCGCTGCCACAGGCCAGTGTTTCTCCCGCCCCCCGTTCGAAGACACGTAACCGGATGTGCTCCGGCGATACGATTTGCATAAAACCGATATTACAGCGTTGCGGAAATACTGCATGGGCTTCCAGCAGCGGCCCGAGGCTTTCCACGGGGGCTGTATCCACATCCTCTACCTGCAGCACCGCGTGAGGATTGCCCATGGAGACAGCGCCAAATTGCACGGTCTGGCCCTCAATGTCCGTGCTATAAACCGCTGATTCGGCGGGAACGTTTAACGGAATCTGGGCAGGGGCGAATTCGGGTTCACCCATGTTTACTCTGACCTGGCCATCGTCGAGGAGGGTCAGAATCATAATTCCACTGGCTGTTTCAACAAGGAATTCCTGCTCTCGCGTCAGACCTTTGTCATAGACAAAACGCGCAAAACAGCGCGCGCCATTGCCACATTGTGCGACTTCGCTGCCGTCGGCATTTAAAATGCGATAACGAAACGAAACATCGCTGGAACTGGGGGGTTCTACGAGCAAAATCTGATCACAGCCGATCCCAAAGTGGCGATCGGCAATCTGTCTTGCAGCCTCGGACGTTAAATTCAATGACTGATTGATGGCGTCAATCACGACAAAGTCATTGCCGATCCCCTGCATCTTGGTGAACTTGATGACCATACGGGCTATTATGCAACAATTAGTGCCTAAGAAGAAGAATATTTAAATATAATTAGCAAGATACTTGCTATTTTTGATGTTGTCTCTAAATATATTTCTGGATTGCTGCCCTGGGCGCAGTACTAGCCCGATATTCCTTTTGGGATAAGGGGGATTTGGGGCGCCTATGGTATCGTGGCGGCCCTGAAATGCTTTCTACTCATGTCGCTTTGCGACCATAACAAAAGTTAAGGAGTTTCTATGACTGAAGTAGCTCAAGAGCTCGATGCGCGTGGCCTCAATTGTCCTCTACCTATTCTGAAGGCGAAAAAGGCAATCAATGCGATTAATTCTGGCGAAGTATTGAAAATCATTGCCACGGATCCAGGTTCGGTCAAGGATTTCGAGGCTTTTGCCAAGCAGACAGGACATGATTTGCTGGAAACCTCTGAAGCGGGAGGCGAGTACACGTTTCTGATCAAGAAATCCTGATCTTCCCTGTTATTGACAGATTGGCTTATAAAGCTTCCGGCGTGTATTCCACGCCGACCTAGCGATTCGATGAGCCAACTACTACCCGATACCAAATACAACGCAAAATCGCTCCTGAGAGCCTGTTTGAGTTTGGGACCCGTCGCTCGGGGACGCCAGTCTGAGAGCATTTTTTGTTTATTTGAGTGAATAGAAACGCCTATTCAACGAAAATGAGCGGAAAAATGGGCTAAATTGGCTTTTATGGAGCAGGCTGTTTAATCTCGAACAGGCTTCGAGCCTGAGCAGAGACGGTATCGGAAAAAAGAGGTCGCGCCCGGCCTCTTTTTTTTCGCCCAAAGCACGCTGATTGAGATGAGGATGGGGTCTGTGGGTAAGGGGAATACTTTAGGGTGTGATGCGGTGCAACAGTGACTCAATGCGGAAAATGTTGAGAATAATCAAGCATTCCAGGGCAGGAACGCGGTACTTAGTTATGATTATAAGCCAGCCGTAGCCGCAAAAATCAGAACAGGTCTGAAGTTGAAGAAGTCCACATGTGAAGTAAGTACTACCGCGGAGGCCATTCGGGGAGACTCGCCTGCCCTCTTAGAGGTGATGCGTGCCGCGACCTTGGTTGCCGCAACCGAGGTCACGGTGATGATCAACGGTGAGACCGGGACGGGGAAAGAGTTGCTTGCGCGCCATGTTCACGCGTCGAGTCCTCGTGCTGCGGGGCCTTTTTTGGCAGTCAATTGCTCAGCCCTACCTGAACCACTTGCCGAGTCATTATTGTTTGGGCACAAAAAAGGCGCGTTTACTGATGCGGTCAGTGACAGTTCTGGGTACGTGGCAGAAGCCGAGGGGGGGACGTTGTTTCTGGATGAAATCGGTGAACTGCCTTTATCTGTACAGGCGAAGCTGTTGAGGCTTTTGGAAAGTGGTGAATGTCAACCCCCGGGTTATGCAAAACCGATGCATTTCGATGTGCGGATCGTTGCCGCCACTAATCGCGATCTTGCGCGGGAGGTAGAGGCAGGGCATTTTCGACAGGATTTGTTCTATCGTCTGAATGTGGTACCTCTGTTGTTGCCTCCTTTACGGCATAGACTTGGCGATGTGCGATTATTGCTGCAGCAATTCATCGAGGAATTGGCGACGGCTTACCGGCTCCCTGCACCGCGCTTTACCCGAGCCGCATGGAAAATTCTCGATCGCTATCATTGGCCCGGAAATGTGCGTGAGTTGCGTAATTTCTGTGAGCGCATGGTGATTTTGTCGCAGGGCCGCGAAGTCGATGATAGCAATCTACCGCTGGAACTCACGGCCGGAGGCCGCTCCACGGCGACTGGGTTTCAACTTCCGAAGGAGGGCATCCAACTTGAACGTTTGGAGGTCCAATTGATTAGCCAGGCACTGGAGTATGCACAGGGAAATAAAACCAAGGCCGCCCGCCTTTTGGGATTGACGCGCGACACTCTGAAGTATCGATTGAAAAAATACGCGATCGGCTGAGCACGTGTTGGAGGGTGGGCGATCTGTCTTCTACTCTGGATCGTGTAACGACTCAGCGTGTTTAGATTTTGGTACCTATCAAGGCAATCTCGCATGGAGAATGTGAGCATAGAGTAAATAGGTGACCATTCGAGTACGAAAATAACGCCGAGATGGGGCAAAAGATGAATACGCTGAGTCGTTACATCAGAGCTTCCTTAACAGCCTGTTAAACCTAAAAACCTCAGTTGGGCGCAAAAAAGACGCGTAAGATATTGGTGTGCATGGTGAATCGGAAAAACTCGTGGTCACCTTAT
>JANTGD010000294.1 GCA_024763135.1 Thiotrichales bacterium
CAGTCAGCAGGGGTTGTAATGGTGGCGGATAAAGAACGTGAACTGATTATCGGCGAAATATCAGGCGTTTTTGGCGTGAGAGGCTGGGTAAAGGTGTTCTCTTATACGCAGCCTCGGGAGAATATTCTGCTCTACGATCCCTGGGTGATTATGCACTCTGCGCAGGCCGAAACCCGTAAGGTTTTGGGCGGACACGTACAGGGCAAGGGGATTGTCGCCAGCCTTGAAGGTGTGGTTGATCGCGATCAAGCCCATGCGCTACAGGGTACTAAGATTGCGATTAGACGGGAGCAATTGTCGCCAGCGGCGGATGATGAATATTACTGGGCTGATCTGATTGGCTTGAGCGTCGAGACATTGTCGGGCGAATCCTTGGGTATTGTGGCGTCATTGTTTGAAACCGGGGCGCATGATGTCATGGTGGTAGAAGGAGAACGGCAGCGGCTCATCCCCTTCGTGCAACCTGATATTGTAAAACACGTAGATATACATGCCGGCCTGCTGGTCGTTGCGTGGGAAAAGGATTACTGAGCGTCCGCCGGGCATGCAATTTGAAGTGATTACATTGTTCCCTGAATTGGTTCAGCAGGTGCTGCAGTGGGGGATCAATGAGCGGGCAGTGAATCGCGGTCTGCTCGCTATGCGAACTTGGAATCCCCGAGACTACGTAAGCGATGTGCACCGGACTGTCGATGACCGCCCCTATGGTGGCGGACCGGGGATGGTTTTGATGTTCGAGCCGTTGGAACGCGCGCTCTTGGATGCACAGGCTGCTGAATCGGCCGCGGCACCAGTCGTCTGCCTCAGCCCGCAAGGCCCCCCCTTGACGCAAAGCAAGGTCAATGCGTTGGCAGGCCTTGAACGTGTGATCCTGGTCTCCGGGCGATATGAAGGGATCGATCAGCGTTTTATCGACACCTATGTGGATGAGGAGTGCTCACTGGGTGATTACGTTCTCAGTGGCGGAGAACTCCCGGCAATGGTATTGATGGATGCCGTGATTCGGCAGCTGCCGGGTGCTTTGGGTCATCAGGATTCTGCAAAGCAGGACTCCTTCATGACGGGGCTTTTGGATTGCCCGCATTATACCCGGCCAGAAATGATTCGTGGCCAGGCTGTTCCTGAGGTCTTACTCAGTGGGCACCATGCAGAAATCGATCGTTGGCGTAGACATCAAGCCTTACGCAAAACGTTGGCGATCCGCCCGGATTTGTTACGCTCGGCACGACTGACCGAGGAAGATAAAAGTTACCTGGCGACACTCGAGCCCGATGCTGAAAGGGCTCAGTTGGAGCCTGCAATTTCAGGAAAAGGTAGAAAAAAATGAATATCATTGATCAGCTTGAAGCTGAACAGCGCAAATCTGATATTCCCGAGTTTTCCCCGGGTGATACAGTGGTCGTAGACGTGAAAGTAAAAGAAGGAGATCGCGAACGACTGCAAGCCTTTGAAGGTGTGGTGATCGCTAAGCGCGAAAGAGGCCTGAATTCCGCCTTTACAGTACGTAAGATTTCCAATGGCGAGGGCGTCGAACGTGTGTTTCAAACCCACAGTCCCGCAGTTGCGAATATCAAAGTGAAGCGGCGGGGCAAAGTGCGTCGCGCAAAGCTCTATTATTTGAGAGGGCGTACTGGTAAGGCTGCCAGAATCAAAGAAAAAATAAGCGCCCGTTAAGCTCAGAAAAACGCTGTCTCAGAATAGCGTTGCCTGCCGGAGGCGGGCTATTTTCGGGCAGCCACCAACCAGGCAAATCCTGTGCGTTATCGGCGCATAGCACAGCTCAGCGGAATTAGTTGCTTTTTTTGTCTTGCTCTGTAGTGGTAGGGCTTTGGGTGTTACGAGGTAAGCGTTTTCGCATCCGGCACGTTACAAAGAATTGCGGGATGCTGCCACCACACAACGGAGGATTCACCGCTAACAGTGGATAAATCTGAAATAGTCAGGTAGACCACAAATGTGCATGTCAATCGTTACTAGTGCATCGTCCAGTTTAAACTGACGGGCGCAGTTGTCTTGTCTGCATGCCTGGGTAGGCGCCCTTCGCAGGGAATGGTTGTTCCCTTTCCAAGGCGTGCAACAATGCCAGGGATGCAGAGAGGGAAACCCTTCGGGCGCTTCTGTGATGCCGCGCTTGCCAAGGACCCTACCATTACCTGCGCCTTGATGGGCAGCATCGCAAATGCGCTGAGTCCGTCATTTTAAGCCAGACGATGTACTAAGGTTCTTGCACAAAAATGCTCTCGCTCGCAAAGGGAGAGTGGCGGGTGAGGATTAAATTCCCTGTAAGCACTTGCACGAGATTGCAATCATCTCGGGTGGTACAAGTCTGCTTAAAAATTCACCTGATATGCCTATGCACTTGTGCTCTGTGCTTTTTCAACGAATTGAGTTTATCCCGAAACCCTTGTGACTTTTTTCTTGCCCTTGCTAAAGCGCATGGGTGCGATTTAGTTGCAGTCGCCGCCCATGGTGACGCGGTTACGGCCCTCGCGCTTGGACTTGTACATGGCTTGATCGGCGAGTTCTATGAGGGATTCTGGATCCTTGCCGATGCCCGCGCAGGCCACGCCAATCGATACGGTGATTTGGCCCAGTAGATCGCCCGATTCCCCGCGACGCAGGCGAGCCTCTGAGACTGTTTTACGCATTGTTTCAGCGACCCGCATGGCGCCTTCCGAGGTGCTGTTTTGCAAAATAACGCAAAACTCTTCCCCACCAAAACGTGCCACGGTGTCGCTCCCCTTTACGGAATTATTGAGTGTTTCCGCCACGAAACACAGTACCCGGTCACCGACCAAATGCCCGAATTGATCATTGATTCCTTTGAATTTGTCGAGATCGACCATCAGCAAGCAGGTCTTACGTTTTGAGCTGCGCTGTTCATTCAATGCTGCTTTGAGGTTTTGATCGAATGTTTTGCGATTAGCGACCCCAGTCAGGGGGTCGAGAGAGGCCTCTGCGCGAATGGTTTCGATATCTTTTTTGAGTCTTTCAATCTCTGAGGTACGGAGTTCGAGTTGTTTGTTGAGATGGGTATTGGAAACAATCATGGATTTGGATGCGCTCATCAGGCCTTTCACGAGAGGGCGAACATCCGCCGGGTCGTGGACATCGTCCAGAGTCTGTTTGGTGCGTTCCAATTCCCGATTGTATTGATCGATTTCGCCGCCGGTATCTGTCAGCAGCTCCGAGGTGTTTTCCAGGATCCCATGGACTTTGGTGCCAACGACTTCCAAACGGTCGGCGGAGGTGCCAAGAATATACACCCGAAACAGGTCTTCCGACGCCTCGGGCGTCAGCGTGCGCACACCAGAGAGTACCTCATCGATCAAGATATTCAGGTGTTTGTTTCTGCCGATGCAATACTCATACATCAACGCATAGTTGATGGGATTGATAGGCAATTCGGCCTGCGCCAGTTTGGGTATCACCATGCGCACCAGTTCCGCGGCTCGCTCGGTGGATTCATCGTAAGTAAGCATAGATCCTGATGCTTTTGTATTCTTAGACGTTCAGGACGTTAACTGTATGTGTCTGTTGCAGTGTGTACAAGAGCTACACCCTGAGGTAACCGCAAAATTGGGGAGTTGTCCGCGTATGCTGCTTGGTCCTTGCTCATGTGTCGTTAAAAACTTGCGGTAATTCGCATGTTACGGTGTGCTGCGCAATGACTGTGTGAGCGTCGAGCCGCCCGTTGGCAGTATATATGAGCGCTTGCAGGACTGCAGCAACCACAGGTAAGAGGCCTTGCGACGCGTGGGTAATCGACGTACCCTTAGGCGGCTTTCCAGCTGTGTGGAATATACTCTCTAAAATAACAGATCGAGAAGAACAATGATGCCTGATTCCAATTTAGATTTGGCCCGCTTCAATATGATCGAACAGCAGATCCGTCCCTGGGATGTATTGGATCAACGTGTGCTGGATGTCATGTCTGAGATTCCGCGAGATCGCTTTGTCTCTGCCGAGCAGATTGCCCTGGCCTACGCGGACATCGAGCTACCGCTGCCGCATGGAGAAAGCATGCTGGCGCCTAAGGTTGAGGGGCGGCTGTTGCAGTCTGTACGTATTCAACCGACCGATGTGATTTTGGAAATTGGTACCGGGAGCGGTTATTTGACTGCCTGCTTGGCTACCTTAGGCAGTCATGTATTTTCCGTGGATTTTTACGAAGATTTTACACAGTCCGCAAGCGAACGGCTGGACGCTCTCGAGGTTTCTAATGTCACTCTTTGGAGCGGTGATGCCTCGCAGGGGTGGCACCGCGCACCGGAGTTATACGATGTCATTGTCGTAGAAGGCTCCTTGCCGGAATATGATCGTTGTTTCGAACAACAGCTCAAACCTGGGGGGCGGCTGTTTCTCGTCGTAGGTGAGTCTCCCGTGATGGAAGCCATGTTGGTGACGCGAATCGGAGAGCAGTCCCTGCGTTATGAGACTTTGTTCGAAACCGAGCTCAAGCCGCTGATAGGTCGGGAAAAATTGCCGGAGTTTTTGTTTTAAATTCAGGTGTTTCTCTGACAGCAGAGGAGCCATTGAACGACTGGCTTGTAGTAACAAGTCGTGTCGAGCCGGCTGTATCACGTTTTTGAAGTTGTCCACACTGCGATCTATTATCGCTTGCGACATGAGCGGAATCTCGAAACAATGGAGCGCCGCAAGGATAAACGTCGAGACCTGCAGAGTAAGAGGCCAAGCTTTCAGCCAATTTGACAAGGTACGACACCACAGCCAGCCATCCAGGCGCAGCGCGGAAATGGACTCAAAAGGAATCGTATGAAAAAACTGTCACAGACATTCTGCAGCGGTATCGTCCTGCTATTTGGGCTTGCCGGAGCAGCTCACGCGGAAACGCTTCAAGAAGCTTATGCG
>JANTGD010000295.1 GCA_024763135.1 Thiotrichales bacterium
TCGGGCTGACCTTGCCCTTAGGTGGTAAACAGTTGCTGGCAAGTGACTATACAGCTGCGCTCAAAGAAGCGGCTCAGGCGAAATCCGAATACCTTGTCTTACAACGCAAATTGCGCCTGGCGGAACAACGCACGCGGGAACAACTACAGGCCTTTCAAGTAGGCTTACCGCTCGCCCAGCAAGCTCTCGCCGCTGCGAAAGAGCGATGGCGCATGGCGCAACTCGCCTACGATCATGGGGCGCTGAGTTTTATCGAACTGTTGCGCGCGCAAAACACCTGGCTCGAAGCCCAACAAAGCGACGCAGCAACTCGCTTGGCGATTGGAAAAGCCCAGGCAGAACTCAATCAGATTCTCGGAGTCACCCCATGAAAGTCCCTGCAAGTCTGCTGTTTCTTCTCCTCTATATGACCGCAGTACCCGCTGCCGCCGAGCAGATCAAACTATCCAACGAGGCCATCGAACGATTGGGAATCGCGGTAGACCAACCCGGGGTCAGTCAAGCGAATCCAGCCTCCCCGCTCCAGGGTCACGTTACGTTACCGCCCGGGCATGAAATCGCTGTTTCTCCCAATTTACCCGGCACCTTGCATAGCCTACTCGTTGCCGCGGGCGATGAGGTATCGGCGGGGCAACCCTTAGCAAAAATCAGTTCCTCAGCCTATCTAGAGCTACAGCGGACTTACCTGGAAACACAGGCCAGCTTCGCCCTGGCGCAGCAACAGTTTCAGCGCGATTCCAAACTCAACAAAGAAGGCTTACTGCCTCAGCGACGCTTGGAAGAAACGCGGGCCAAACTGACGCAGACACGCATCAAACTCAGCGCCTACGCCTCCGACCTGCAACTCAGCGGTCTACTGCCGGAACAGCTTAAAGCCCTAAGCTCCACGGGGCAATTGAACCCACAGCTCACCCTAAGGGCGCCTCTGGCAGGCGCAGTGCTGTCCACCCCTCAACACGTTGGTTCCGGGCTTGCTGCGGGAACTCCCGTCGCGCACATCGCTGACCTGACGACACTATGGCTGGAAATCAGCATTCCCGGCGCGCTGCGTAAGCAATTCGTCAGCGGACAGCCTGTTCAAGTCATCGATCGTAATGTGATGGCGGAAATCAAAGTTGTGGGACGTTATCTCGACGATGCGACACAAACGCTTGTTGCACGGGCGGAAATTACCCAGGGTAGCGAAGCACTGCTCCCTGGAGAAGTGGTCATGCTCCGTCCCTTGCGCATCACTGCTGCCCTCCCCACATTGCCCCGTGGCGCCATTGCCCGCAGCGGTAAACAAACTTTTGTCTTTGTGCGCAATGCGATCGGCTTCGAGGTACGCCCGGTTACGGTCATCGACGGCGGTGGTCGCAGCCTATCGATCCGCGAGGGGCTCGATCCACAGGAACGCGTTGCAGTACGGGGTATCGCTGCGCTCAAGGCCGCTTGGCTAGGCATCGGCGGGGGTGAATAAATGCGTCGCCTGATCCAGTTCGCGCTTACGCAGCGTCTGCTGACCCTGGTATTTGTCGTGCTCATTGCGGGTTTGGGGTATCGCGCTTTCACGCAATTGTCCATTGATGCGTTCCCTGATGTTTCTCCCACACAGGTAAAGATCGTCATTAAAAGCCCCGGGATGACGCCTTCAGAGGTGGAAGCGCGAATTACCGCACCGCTGGAAGTCGAGTTACTGGGGATTCCGAACCAGGCCATGTTACGTTCGGTCTCGAAATATGCATTGGCCGATATCACGCTCGATTTTGCCGAAGGAACCGATATCTATTGGGCGCGTCAGCAGGTCGCGGAGCGTCTCAATACGCTCTGGAGTGACCTCCCCGCGGGGGTCGAAGGGGGCATTGCACCCATGACAACCCCGCTGGGTGAGATGTTTATGTTTACCATAGACGGCGATGTCAGTTTAATGGAACGCCGTAACCTGTTGGACTGGATCATTCGACCCGCGCTCCGCAGCGTACCCGGCGTCGCGGATGTCAATGCACTCGGCGGCTACGTACGTAGCTTTGTCGTCACACCCGATCTCAATGCTGTAGCGGCACGCGGCATCGATCTGGACACGCTCGTGCGCGTGTTGCAACAGAACAATCGGAACGATGGTGCGGGCCGACTCGCAGAGGGCGAGGAAACACTGCTGTTACGCTCGGCGGGCGCGCTGCAAACTTTGCAAGACGTGCGGAATCTGGTCGTTAAAGCCGATGCCAATGTGCCCGTGCGCATCGGTGACATTGCGCAAGTATCTGTGGGTGCTCTCACTCGCTATGGTGCGGTGACCGACAGTGGTCGTGGCGAAACGGTCGAAGGCTTGGTTCTTGGACTGCGTGGCGCGAATGCCCGCGAACTGGTCGACAATGTTCGCGACAAACTGGAGGAACTCGCGCCCACGCTACCTGCGGGCATCACCACGCAAGTTTTTTATGATCGTGGCAAACTGGTCAACAAAGCGGTCTGGACGGTCACAAAAGCGTTACTTGAAGCTACCTTACTCGTACTGCTGTTGCTGATTTTGTTTCTCGGCAATCTCCGCGCTGCATTGACTGTCGCCATGGCGCTCCCTCTGGCCGCGCTCATTACCTTTACCTTAATGAAGTGGTTCGATCTCTCGGCAAACCTGATGAGTCTGGGTGGGCTGGCGATTGCCATCGGCATGCTTGTCGACGCCGCCGTGGTGGTCGTTGAGAATCTCGTAACGCATTTGAGCCATGCGCAACGCACGCAAAATCATCCGCGCCTGCACCTCGTGTACCGTGCGACTGTCGAGGTTGCGACACCAGTAACCTCGGGTATTCTGATTATCATCATCGTGTTCTTACCTCTGCTGACCCTGCAGGGTCTTGAAGGAAAACTGTTCACGCCTGTGGCATTAACCATCGTATTCGCGCTCAGCGGCTCATTGCTCATGTCACTCACCGTCATTCCGGTTCTCGCGTCCTACCTGCTCGGGAATGTATCCCACGAGGACCCCTGGTTACCCCGTACGCTGGGGCGTTGGTATCGACCAGTGTTAGCTTGGAGTCTGCAACACACCCGATGGGTAGCAGTCGGTGCGACCGCTGCTTTACTTGTAACCGCCTTTGGATTCACCCAAATTGGCAAAACATTCATGCCAACCATGGACGAAGGTGACATCATCGTGCAACTCGAGAAATTACCCTCTATCACGCTTGAAGCATCCATCGCCTTGGATACCCAGATGCAACGTGCAGTGCTGGCAGCCGTCCCCGAGGTCGAAAGGATAATCGCACGTGCAGGATCCGACGAAATCGGTCTTGATCCCATGGGACTCAACGAAACCGATTCCTTCTTTGTCCTCAAGCCACAAAGCGAATGGCGCATGGACACCAAAGAAGAATTGATCGATGTCATACGCAGCGTGCTCGACCGCCTACCTGGGATGGCTTACGGGTTCACCCAGCCCATCGATATGCGGGTCTCTGAAATGTTGACCGGGGTCCGCGGCGATGTCGCGGTGAAAATTTTCGGCGATGACCTGGACACGCTGGGAAAATTGGGGGAACAAGTCGTCACGCTGCTGGAAACAATACCGGGCTCGGAGGATGTATTTGCTGCGCAAAACGATGGCGTGCAATATCTCATGATCGATATCGATAAAGCAGCAGCTGGCCGGCTGGGCCTGAGCAGCGACCAGATCGAAGCGTTGTTAAGGGCTCAGATCGAGGGGTTAAGAGTTGGCACGATCCAGGAGGGTGCCCAGCGAACCCCCTTGCTAATACGGGGTAACGACAAGCAGCAGTTGGGGGCTGAAGACTTATCAGCACTGACTTTGGCGCTTCCCAATGGCGCCTCCGTTTCGCTACGCAGTCTGGCCACGATCACCCGCAGTGAAGGTCCCGTCATGATCGAACGGGAACAGGGCGCGCGCTATACCGTGGTAAGAACCAATGTGCGAGACCGGGATCTCGTCGGTTTTGTGGAGGACGCCAAGTCTGCACTGCGACAGCAACTTGATCTTCCCACCGGCTATCGCGTGGCCTGGGGAGGAGAATTCGAGAATCAGCAACGCGCCGCAGCGCGTCTGATGGTGGTAGTGCCAATCGCCCTAGGGCTGATCTTTCTTCTGCTGTTTTTCACGTTTGGCTCGATCCGCCAATCCGTGCTGATTCTGTCTAATATCCCATTTGCAATGATCGGCGGGGTACTCTCGCTGTGGCTTTCTGGAGAATACCTGTCGGTACCCGCATCGGTTGGTTTTATTGCCCTA
Source organism: Thiotrichales bacterium (assembly GCA_024763135.1). Lineage (GTDB taxonomy): Bacteria > Pseudomonadota > Gammaproteobacteria > UWMA-0217 > UWMA-0217 > JANTGD01. The sequence continues at coordinate 4,223 of JANTGD010000295.1, forward strand.
CTCGGTATCGCGGTACTCAATGGCGTCGTCCTGGTAGGGTATTTTAACCAGTTACTGGCCACTGGCTTAAGCATGGAAGCGGTCATCACTCAGGGCGCGACGCGTCGTCTGCGGCCCGTCTTAATGACTGCCAGCATCGCAGCCTTTGGACTGTTACCATTGCTGTTTGCCCAAGGCCCGGGGTCTGAGATTCAGCGGCCATTGGCCATTGTCGTGATTGGCGGACTGATCAGCTCGACTGTATTGACTTTGGTATTACTGCCGATTCTGTATCGACGTTTCGGCGTTTCCTCGGAGACCCGCGCATGAGCACTGAAAAACGTCTGCTAACGCTCAATGCCCCGCCTGCGTTGGAGGATACATTGATTGATTGGCTGCTGGCTCACCCGGACTGTCCGGGATTTTCGGCCGTACAAATTGCCGGGCATAGCCGTGATACGCGCAGCTACAGCATTATGGAGCAAGTCACGGGCCGACAACGCCGTGTGCAGATTCAGATCATGCTCGACGCTCAGGCATGCAGTGCGCTCATTACTCACCTGCATAGCGAGTTTAGTCATGCAGGGATACGCTATTGGGTGACGCCCCTCGTCGAAGAAGGCCGTTTATAGGTCTGCAACAGCCACTTGCCGGGCGGTC
>JANTGD010000296.1 GCA_024763135.1 Thiotrichales bacterium
AGGGAATGCATTCAATCAAAGCATTCAGGCTTAAAATCCCCTCACCCCAACCCTCTCCCTGGGGGAGAGGGGGCTACGAACTCCGAAACTTGAGTATTAAAATCACATAGAGATGGTCAAAAAGACGCTGTATGGATTGATGACCGCTGCATCTGCTTTATATGGCTTCACCCCAGGTTATTCAAAATGACCTGGGCAATGCACAGCCCGCTGGGTGGTAAGCCGGGCCTATATCTTCTGGGAGGGGCGGCCTCTGGTTTCTTTTTTACCCACCGGGTTTGCTAAGTGCTTGTAAACGGCACAATAATCTTCAGTGGTTCGGGCGGCGCAGCGGATGTTGCAACCCTTCTCCCATGGAAGACTGCTTGAAAGGGGTAGTCAGTATGGAATTCTCCTTCCCAAATGGGGTAGGGGGAGACCCTGATAGGCTGGAGTTTCCCCGTACCACGATGATCGTTCACCATGTGCGAGCTTTAAATTCACGTTGGTATGGGGATGTCCGCAGATGCAAGCTCGAATTGCACAAATGCCTGACGCGAGCAGAAATTTTAATTTTGGGTGTGTGGCTGCCGCGCATCGTTTAGAAATAGTCTAGAAAACCAGGCTCTTATTGGTTCACAGGCTGAAACCCTATAGAATGTGGGTCTATACGCTGTCTGGTGTACCGACGGATACGCAGCCCAAAGGTGATAAAAATTCTCCGTACAGTTAAGCAACGTCTACTCTTTCAAAGTCTAAACAGGAGCATGCTCAACCATGTCTAAACTGGTCCCTCCTCATGGAGGCGGCGAGCTCAAGCCGCTATTACTAGAAGGCGACGCATTGGAGGCTGAAAAAGCCCGCGCCGCATCCCTCCCGCAAGTTCAGGTTTCATCCCGCGAGGCCGGTGACATCATTATGATGGGTATCGGTGGTTTCACCCCATTGACGGGTTTTATGACCAAGGCCGATTGGGCGGGTGTCTGCGACGGTATGAAGACCACGCAAGGTCTGTTCTGGCCGATCCCAATTACGCTGTCGACCGATCAAGTGACCGCCGATGGAATCAAAGATGGGGATTCCATTGCCCTGGTCAGCGAAGAGAATGGCGGTATTCTGGCGACGATGACTGTCACCGAAAAATATACCATCGACAAAGCGCACGAATGCATGATGGTCTATAAGACCACCGACATCGAGCATCCAGGCGTCAAAATGGTGATGGAACAGGGTGATGTGAACCTTGCCGGTCCGGTCAAAGTGCTGTCTACAGGCAGTTTCAAGGAGGACTATGGCGATCAGTTTATGACGCCCGCTGAAACCCGTGCTGAGTTCGATAAGCGGGGCTGGTCGACGATTGCGGCTTTTCAGACGCGTAACCCGATGCACCGTTCGCATGAGTATCTCGCCAAGGTTGCGGTCGAAATTCTCGACGGCGTGCTGATTCACTCCCTGCTGGGCAAGCTTAAGCCGGGAGATATTCCCGCGGATGTGCGCTCCGAAGCGATTCAGACATTGATCGATAACTATTTTGTAAAAAATACGGTCATCCAGGCTGGCTATCCGCTGGATATGCGCTACGCGGGTCCGCGTGAAGCGCTGTTACATGCCGTGTTTCGGCAAAACTATGGTTGCTCGCATCTGATCGTTGGCAGGGATCACGCCGGGGTGGGTGACTACTACGGTCCTTTCGATGCCCATCATATTTTTGATGAGATACCTGCCGATGCATTGGTTACGCAACCCCTGAAGATCGATTGGACGTTCTGGTGCCACAAGTGTGGTGGCATGGCGTCTATGAAGACCTGTCCACACGACAAAGAGGATCGGGTGCTCTTGTCAGGTACCAAGGTGCGTAAAATGTTGACAGATGGTGAAGACCTGCCGCCTGAATTTAGTCGGCCCGAGGTTGCCAAGGTGCTACAGGACTACTACGCCACCCTGACCGAGAAGGTCGAAATCAAGATGACCGGGCACTCAGCAAAATAAATCGCCCAACGATCTGCCTGGATCTCGCCGCTCCCATGCCAATGGGGGCTGCGAAAGTGCGAGGCACGCCTGTCAGTGTACAGGATTTACGTTCAGACCCAGGTGATTCGTGCGGACAATCCACTGGCTGCAAACAAGCTGATTGGACTGCCCGCATGAATTGATGGCGTTTTATATTGACGGCTCAGGTAGCTGTCACGTAATGAATCAGCCTTAGCGGTTTTAGGTCGTTTGCAATCACTCGGAGTGTTCGGATTTTAGCCGCAAGGCATTATCGCGCGCCGGTGACACAGACGCGTGTGCTGATGAGTAGTTTCCGATTGCTTAAAGTCAGCCCTGATATTGGCACAGCGATAAGCTGTCAATCACAGCAGTGATCGGGGCATCTTAAAGATGCCCCGATTGTTATTTGGTCAAATAGTAAAGAGAAGTTTGGATTATGAGAATTATTTTGTTAGGTGGACCGGGCGCCGGTAAAGGCACCCAAGCGGCTTTTATCAAGGAAAAATATGGTATTCCCCAGATCTCTACAGGCGATATGCTGCGTGCAGCGGTCAAAGCAGGTACGCCGCTGGGTCTAGAAGCTAAGAAGGTCATGGATGCGGGTGGTCTGGTGTCCGATGACATTATTCTGGGCTTGGTCAAGGAACGTATTGCCCAGGATGATTGTAAAAACGGCTTTTTGCTCGATGGATTTCCACGCACGTTGGCGCAAGCTGAAGCGCTGAAGGAAATGGGTGTAGACATCGATGCGGTCGTGGAGATCGCGGTCGATGATGATGAGATCATTCGTCGCATGAGCGGGCGTCGTGTGCATCTGCCCTCGGGCCGCACTTATCACGTGGTGTTCAATCCTCCCAAAGTGGAAGGTAAGGACGATGTGACAGGCGAAGATCTTATCCAGCGTGATGACGATAAAGAAGAGACTGTGCGTAAACGCCTTGCTGTGTATCATGAGCAGACCGCACCATTGATCCAATATTACAGCGATTGGGCGGCTACAGGTGAGAGCAATGCGCCGCGCTATATCAAAATCAATGGTATTGGTGGTGTTGAGTCCATCAGAGACCAGATTTTTGCCGCCCTCGATGAGGTGAAATAGACGGGCAGCCATAATATCCCTCCCGATGCCCAGTGTACGGCTGGGTGTCGAGGGGGCTGTCCGAGTACAGAAATCCTGACGCAGGAATGGGCGTAGGGTTTCTGTACTCGGACAGCCTCCTCGGTAGCGGCGCACTAGGAATAGCCGTAGCGTAGAATAACGAATTTAATTTTTTCCACTGCACACGAAATGAATTTAGGAGCGAAGTGATGACGGTAAAAAATGCATTTTATGCCCAGTCCGGTGGTGTGACGGCGGTGATCAATGCGTCTGCTTGTGGGGTGCTTGAAACAGCGCGCCAGCACGGCGATAAGATTGGAACGGTCTATGCCGGTCAAAACGGCATCATCGGAGCTTTGCAGGAAAATCTCATCGATACCAGCAAAATCTCTGCTGAAGATGTAGCGGCGTTACGCTATACGCCATCCGGTGCGTTTGGTTCCTGTCGGTACAAAATGAAGAGCCTGGAAAAAAACAAGCGCGAATACGATCGCCTCATTGAGGTGTTCAAGGCGCACAATATTGGCTATTTTTTCTATAATGGAGGAGGAGATTCTGCCGATACCTGTTTGAAAGTGTCGCAGCTCGCCGATGAAATGGGATTTCCGATCCAGGCGATCCATGTTCCCAAAACGGTAGATAATGACCTGCCTGTGACCGACAACTGCCCCGGATTTGGATCCGTGGCTAAGTATATTGCTGTCTCAACGCGCGAGGCCAGCTATGACGTCGCATCCATGGCGGCAACGTCAACCAAGATCTTCGTCATCGAAGTCATGGGTCGGCACGCTGGATGGATTGCTGCCGCTGGTGGGCTTGCGGCCGATGCAGACAACGATATTCCCATCGTGATTCTCTTTCCTGAGGTTGAGTTTAATCAGGAAAAATTTTTGGCAAAGGTCGATGCGTTGGTCAAGAGTCACGGTTATTGCACGGTCGTTGTTTCTGAAGGCTGTCATTGGCCGGATGGCACCTTTTTGGCCGAACAAGGAACGCGGGATTCTTTTGGTCATGCACAGTTGGGCGGGGCGGCCCCCGTGGTGGCCAATATGATCAAAGAGGCATTGGGGCATAAATTTCACTGGGCAGTGGCCGATTATCTGCAACGTGCGGCGCGCCATTTGGCCTCCCAGACGGATGTGGAACAAGCCTACGCGCTCGGCAAGGCGGCGGTTGAATTGGCTCTGGAAGGCAAAAACTCCTTGATGCCCGCGGTCATTCGGGATTCCAATGAACCGTATAGCTGGCACATTGGCGCAGGTGAACTTAAAGATATCGCCAATGTAGAGAAAATGATGCCGATGGAGTACATCACTGAAGATGGTTTTGGGATCACCGATGCCTGTCGGGCGTATCTACAGCCATTGATTCTTGGTGAGGACTACCCGCCTTATGAAAATGGCATGCCCAAGTATGTGACGCTCAAACATGAGCTGGTAGGCAAAAAGCTGCCTGTTTTCGAATTGTAAGACGACTTCGTCCAAAGCCAGACGATGGACGAGTACAGCGTCTGGCTTAAACTGACGGACTCAGCGCTTTTGTGATGCTGCGCATCAAGGCGCAGTGCGCGGGCAATGGCAGCGTCCTTGGCAAGCACTGCAACACCGGGGCGCGGCATCACAGAAGCGCCCGTAGAGTTGCCCTGTCTGCATCCCGGGCGGTGTTGCGTTCCTTGGTAAGGGAACAACCATGCCCTGCGAAGTGCGCCGACCCAGGCATGCAGAC
>JANTGD010000297.1 GCA_024763135.1 Thiotrichales bacterium
TGCCAAGGACGCTGCCATTGCCTGCGCACTGCGCCTTGATGCGCAGCATCACAAAAGCGCTGAGTCCGTCATTTTAAACTGGACGAGGTACTAGTGCTTACTTGGTTAAGCTGGCAAACAAAGTCGGTAGTTTTTCCGGCAGACGATCAACGTGATCGATGACCGTGTAATTGTTGGCGCCAAAGATTCTTTTCACATAGTCGTCCGCGTTTGGATCCAGCGTGAGGCAGTAAGTCAGCACTCCCTTGGCATACAACTCTTCGACCGCTTTCTTCGTATCGTGGCGCAAGTGCTGTGGATCCCGTTCATCGATATCGGCGGGTTCGCCGTCGGTGACCAATAGAATCAACTTACGTCGTTCCGGTTGCCTGAGTAAATGATGTCCTGCATGGCGCAAGGCGGCGCCCATGCGGGTAGAGAGCCCACCCTGCATGCCGGCGAGGCGGGATTTGGCTTCATCGTCGAAGTGCTGGTTGAAGTCCTTGAAGCGGTAGTATTGGACGTCGTGACGGCCATCCGAGGCGAAACCGTGCAGCGAAAAGGGGTCACCAATACCATTGATGGCGGTGGAGACCAGTGTGGCTGCTTCGCGTGTCAGCTGCAGCACGGTTTTATCCGAGCCTGCCATAGGTTCATTGGTGGACTCGGATAGATCCATAAGCACCACCACGGCCAGATCACGACTTTTGAGCACATTGCGCATCGTAATGCGGGGGTTGGGTTGCTCGCCCATACGGATGGCGATCATGGCGTCGACGGCGGCATTGATATCAAGCTCATCACCATCCTCGAGACCGCGGATACGCTGGACACCTTCTGGCGTCAGCAAATCAATGATCTGCTTGATGCGATGGGCGACGGGTTTGTATGCGGTGAGTATTTCGTCGATCTCCTCCGGGTTACCTCTGGGCTGGCGACGTTCAAACACGGTTGCCCAGTCGGGGCGATGCAGCTGTATCTGGTAATCCCATTCAGGGTAGTGGAACGGATCCGAGATGGGCTCTTTGCCCCACAATTCATTGAAACTCTTGGTGTTCTCGAGATCGTCCTCATAGGGAAACATCTCGGTGGCCAGCGTCCATACCTCTTGAGCATCGTCACCAGCGAGTTCGCAATCGACTTCGTTGGCCATTTCCATCACGCTGACGGCTTTACGCACCTGGCGCTGACTGGCCGGGATGTATTCCGCTTCGTTCTCCCAGCTGAACTCCTCGAATTCCCAGACATAGCGGTTGTCGTCGCGATACGGAATACGAATCCGTTCGAGTATTCTCAGGCTCGGTACTGCTTTTCGTGTGGCAAATAAGTTGAACAGTTCCATACCCATATGCCAGGCGTACTCGTTGTCATCCTGGCGCGTTTCGATTTCCGCATGAAAACGCGCTGCAAATTGGTTGAGTTCCGAATCATCGCTTTGCACATTGCTGTCGAGCAGCATGAGTGCGACGTGTTCGAGGATTGCCAGGGTGGGGTGTTCTGGAGTCTCTTCATGCTCCAGTTGCAGTAACGCGCGCCAGAGATTTTTCAGACCTGGAAAAGCACAGGCTGCCTTATATTCGATTCGGGCGTCCTCGAGCAGTCCAATAAAGAACATCTGCGCCGGGCTGAGCTGTTCCGCCGAGATCGGTGTGGAGGAATAACACATATGGCTGCACATGTGAGCCGCCGTTGCGCGATAGAGTTCCAAACCGGAAATGTCACCCATATCATCGACCGCATCGGGTAAATGCAGGATGCGTGCTTCGATGTAGGGACGAAAATCAGTGAAATCCGCACCGGTCGGTCGCAAGAAGAAATCCCGCCCCCAAAGGGCGCGCAGATAGAAATTCAGTTTGCGTTGATTCTTTACAAACAGGACGCCGCGCCGTTCTTTTTGCAGCATGGCCTTTGCATCGGCCGATTCCAAATTGAAATAGCGGGTGAGATTGGCATAATCGCGACGATAAGCTTCTGCACCAAAACTCGCCCAGCGGCGCAGACCACTCAAGGTGAGCTTGGACAATAGCTCCTCAATGTGGTTGAGCATGGGCCGTAAACCGCGGGCTGCAGTCGAAGCGAGTTGATGGATGAATGTCAGATAACCCCGCAATAGCTGCGCATCCCCCAGGTTGCGCGCAGCCGTCGGCAGGCTGGCAAGCATCAGGGAAATGACTTCTCCGGAGGTCATCGATGAGAGCTTCATCGCTGCGGTTACACAATCGCTGATGATGTCTTCGCCACACTCTTTGGCAACCAGCGGAACTTCTTCCAGATAAGTGATCACCAGATCGGGTCCGCGTCCCAGATTGCTCAGTGCCATTGCGCCATCCAGGTAATCTTGCAGACCGGCAGGGGACATGACTCTGGCGGCTTCATGGAAGGTCCCCTCGATAACGTCGCGTATGACGGGGGAGATTCCCTCCAACGTTTCTTCGTAGTCTTCGAGATTTATGCTCATGATCGTTGTCTCGCCACAAGATGATCGGAGGATGAGCGCATCCTCCGCAATAGATTGCGAGCGCACAGTTCACGGACCTGTTTAAATCCGTCACCGGCTCCGCAGGTCGATCCTGGCGTCGCAAAGTCGCACGCCAGGGTACTGTCAGACAGCAGGTGTTTCACTGCCCCTTGGCGCACCCCTTGCGCATGGCCTTGCCTGTGTATCGCAGAGCGATTGAGCAAAGACACAGGTCACCTGAGGTCATCGGGACAATGCAGCGCCGTGTTCCGCTCTGGCTCAGCTGAAAAATGTTTGTACTGCTGCATCCAATGTATCGCGCATATCCGGATCATCGGTCAATGGTGTCACCATGGTCATGCTGCAGGCCGCCTGAGGATCGATGCCCTTGACAATGAGCTGGCCGGCATACACGAGCAAACGCGTTGAGATACCTTCGTCGAGCCCATGCCCCTTGAGGTTTCTGGCGCGGTGAGCGATTTGCACCAGCTTTTCAGCGGTGGCTTGGTCAACACCCGATTCTTTGGAGACGATAGAAACCTCAATGGCTTCGGCTGGATAGTCGAAGTCCATTGCGCCAAACCGCTGTTTGGTGGATTGTTTCAGGTCTTTCATCAGGCTTTGATAGCCGGGATTATAGGAAATGACCAACTGAAAATCCGGATGCGCTTCGATCAGCTCGCCTTTTTTATCCAGCGGAAGTGTGCGCCGGTGGTCGGTCAGGGGGTGGATGACCACTGTCGTATCCTGGCGTGCCTCGACCACTTCATCGAGATAACAGATCGCGCCGATGCGGGCCGCAGTGGTGAGCGGACCGTCCTGCCATTTGGTGCCATCTTTGTCGAGCAAAAAGCGCCCCACCAGATCCGAGGCCGTCATATCTTCGTTACACGCTACGGTAATCAGCGGCCGCCCCAGCTTCCAAGCCATATGCTCTACAAACCGGGATTTACCGCAACCGGTAGGACCTTTCAACATCATTGGCATGCGCGCATTGTAGGCAGCTTCGTAAAGCGCGACTTCATCGCTGACCGGCTCGTAATAGGGCTCCTGCTTAATCGCGTATTGTTGTGGATCAACTGTAGTTTCTGACATCTCACACCTTTACATTTACATTGTGTTTTTAAAACTGGGTCTGGCCTTGCATTACCAGGCTATTGAGAAGTCTCACGCGGCACAATCGTGTGCAGACTAATCAACTCATATTGCTCATATGCCGCAGATACACGGTAGTTTTTCGCTGATTTTTTTCTTGCCTTGTACTCACCTGAGTTTTTTAAAGAAGCTCTAAATCATTCATCCATGAATAATCAGAGCACAGAAAAGACAAAATTCGATCCTATCTTTTCTGCCATTTTCAATGGCTTGTCAGCCATCGAAAATGGCGGCACATTCATGTGCCGCGGAACCTCTAAATTAATCAGAGTGTAACGACTCAGCGTGTTTAGATGTTGGTACCTATCAAGGTATTTTCGCACGGAGAATGTGGGCATAGAGTTAATAGGTGACCATTCGAGTACGAAAAAAACGCCGAGATGGGGCATAAGATAAATACGCTGAGTCGTTACATCAGAATTTCCTTAACAGCCTGGTTCAATAAGGCATGATGGGCATGGGCAGTAGGGGGCGATCCCGGCACCAGAAGATGGATACTTACCCGCTGGCTGCTTTGCAGCATTCGGCTGATTGAAGCGCATGTGGTGCCTGTCTGGGAGGTAACTAATGCGTGTTGCGGGGTTATATTGCTCAATCTCATGGTCGTTGCGGTTTTGCGGTTAACTGTCCGCGAAAGTTTCAAGCTCTCCGGTCCAGCCGGCGGCGCGTGCTTTCTCCACTGCTTCGTTATAAATTCGTTGGTGTCGTGCAAAAAGTTCAGGCGGCAGGTTGCGAACCAGGCAACCGTATTTATCCCATTCGGCGTTGACCTTTTGCAACAATGCGTCAATGCCGGCTGCATTCCAACCGGAGCAGGTTTCGGTTTCGGGGATCAGTTCGAATACCCACGCATCCCGAATGATTTTGCCGATGGTGGTCATACCGCCGAACGTATCTTGATCGATACCGACATAAGTGCCTGATTTTGCCATAGTTGCTTTGCTATCCAATTAATAATGAGGGGTTACTGGTGGCTCATGGTAGCCGAAATCACGATGGTTGTGCTCCCTCGTTCACATCTACTGCCTACCAGGCGCCCTTGCTGTACTCGATAGTGCACCGATCTCGGCCAATATCCGGGCATGCACGGTCGTGACAGTGAACCTAAAAACCTCAGTTGGGCGCAAAAAAGACGCGTAAGATATTGGTGTGCATGGTGAATCGGAAAAACTCGTGGTCACCTTATTGGTGATGAG
>JANTGD010000298.1 GCA_024763135.1 Thiotrichales bacterium
TTCAACCTAAAAACCTCAGTTGTATCACAAAAGTCCACGCAAGCTCTTGGTGCACCTGGCAAATCAGAAAAACCTCTCATCACCAATAAGGTGGCCACGAGTTTTTCCGATTCACCATGCACACCAATATCTTACGCGTCTTTTTTGCGCCCAACTGAGGTTTTTAGGTTCAATTGTCGGCCAAAAATCAGAGACGCTCGGTAGTGACGGAGATGAGTACAAGCATAGCAAAAAAACAACGGTAGATTCAGCGTGCGGCCTGCTCCGAGGCAATGCGCCGCAGCAGCTGATCGAGGCGATCAATTTGTGGCGCCAATGCGTCGAGGGAGCCCGAGTTATCGATGATTTCGTCGGCTATCTGGCGCCGCGCTGCTCGGCTGGCCTGGCGCTTGAGTATTGCCTGCAGCTGGGCCCGGGGCAGTCCGTCACGCTGCATCACTCGAGCGATCTGCACGCTTTCAGGCGCATCCACAACGAGTACGTAATCCACCAAGTGCAATAAGTTGGTTTCGAGTAAAAGCGGTATAACCACCAGGCAATAAGGTGCGCTGGAGCGTTGTTTGAGTGCATCGATTTCGGATTTGAGGCGTTGCTCGATCAGGGGGTGGAGCAACTGTTCCAGTTGTTCGAGTTCAGCAGAATGGCGCAAGACGCGTTCGCGTAGCTTGGCGCGATCCAGCTCACCGGCCGGGGTGAGCAAGTCATCGCCCCACTGCTGGCGAATCTGCGCCAGGGCGGGTGTGCCGGGCGTTGTCAGTTCACGTGCAATCACATCAGCATCAATGACCGGAATACCGTGAGCGGCGAACCATTGGGCAACAGTCGATTTACCACTGCCAATCCCGCCCGTCAGTCCAACCACCAGCATATCAGGCCAATCCGCTGTACTGCAGGTAAAGTTGATTGATGGGCGCTCCCCAGAGTAGGGTGATCCATCCCGCTGCTGCGAGAAACGGACCGAACGGGATCGGGATACCTTGCTGATGGCGGCGCAGCGCAATCAGACTCAGCCCCACCAGGGCACCGAGCAGTGAGGAGATGAGAATAGTCGCCGGTAAAATCTGCCATCCACCCCAGGCGCCTATCGCGGCAAGCAGTTTGAAATCGCCAAACCCCATCCCTTCTTTACCGGTCAGTAATTTGAACAAGTGGTATACCAGGCGCAGCGACAGATAGCCCCCCACAGCACCCCACAGGGCTGAGGCATAGTCGGTATACATGCCGTTGAGATTGACAAGCAGACCCATCCAGATCAGTGGTAAGGTCAAATCATCGGGCAAGAGTTGGGTTTTCAGGTCGATCGCTGCGAGTGCTATGAGCGTCCAGGTCAGCAGCAGCGCCAGCAGTGCGGGCCAGCCAACGCCCAGCTGCGTCACCACAATGATCGACAATACGGCCGTCAACCCTTCCACAAAAGGGTATTGCAGCGAAATTGCTGCCCCACAAGCGCTGCACCGGCCTCTGAGCAGCAAATAGCTGAATAGTGGGATGTTCTCCCATAGTTTGAGTCGATGGCCACAGTGCGGGCAGGTCGAAGCGGGCAGTGCCAGATTGAAAGGGGCTTGTGATGGCGGTTCGGTGGCGTCTTCGAGCAGGGCCCTGCAGTCGGCCTGCCAACGGCGCTCGAGCATAATCGGTAAGCGATGAATGACCACGTTGAGAAAGCTGCCAACGGTCAGGCCCAGGAGTCCCGCGAGTATATAGAGCAGAGCGGGGGATGTGTCCAGGAGGGTTGTCATGTCGCCGCTTAGATGACCGAACCGAGTTTGAAGATCGGCAGGTACATGGCGACCACCAATCCTCCGATCAACACGCCGAGGATGGCCATAATCAAGGGTTCGAGCATGCTCGACAGTCCATCGACCTGGTTATCGACTTCTTCCTCATAGAAATCGGCGACTTTACCGAGCATATGATCCAGTGAGCCCGACTCTTCACCGATGGCGATCATCTGCACCACCATATTGGGGAACACGCCGGTGTTGCGCACCGACTGTTGCAGTTGCATACCGGTAGTGGTGTCATCGCGGATTTGCAGCGTGGCCTCGGCATAGACAGCATTGCCCGTGGCCCCAGCGACTGAGGTCATGGCTTCGACCAATGGGACGCCGGCCGCGAACATGGTGGACAGTGTCCGAGAAAAGCGCGCGATCGCGGACTTTCTGACAATATCCCCAAACACCGGTGCACGCAGCATAAAACGATCTACATTACGCCGCAGTTGCGGAGAGCGTCGAAACGTCTGGACGAATGCGATGACACCCAAGGCGATTGCGCCAAAGATAATATGCCACCAGTTGCGCATGAATTCCGACAGCTTGATAACGAACGCGGTGAAAGCCGGCAGATCAGCGCCAAAGTCCTTGAACAGATCCTCGAAGGTCGGCACAACGAAAATCAGCAGGATTGCGGTGACCACCAAGGCCACCACCAGCACGGCCACGGGATAGATCATGGCTTTACGGATTTTGGCCTTGATCGACTCGGTTTTTTCCTTGTAGGTGGCGATTTTGTCGAGGAGGGTTTCGAGCGCACCGGATTGCTCACCCGCGCCGACCAGGCTGACGAACAACTCATCAAAGTAACGCGGGTGCCGGGCTAATGCATCGGCCAGGGCGTTGCCGGCTTCCACCTCGGTTTTAATGTTCATCACCAGTTCTTTCATGCTGGGGTTTTCATTCCCCCGACCGATGATATCGAGCGCCTGCACCATCGGCACCCCTGAGGAGATCATGGTGGCGAGCTGCCGCGAAAAATTTGCAATATCGCGTCCCTTGATCTTTTTTTTGCTTTGGAACAGCGGCTTGGGTTTTTTCTTGATTTTGGTGGTGCGAATGCCCTGACGACGCAAGTCCGCCTTAACGAGCAGCTCAGAGGGGCCGAGTGATTCACCCTTGACGCGATCGCCGTTTTTATTGACGCCTTCCCAGACGAAGGCCTGTTTTTCCGTAGCTGCTGCGGCCATGGTACTAATCCTTAGTAACGCGGTTGATCTCTTCGAGGCTGGTGATGCCCAGGCGGACCTTATCGAGCCCGGATTGGCGCAGATTCTTGATGCCTTCCTGCTGGGCCCGATCTTCGAGCTGCAACGAGTTGCCACCTGCCATAATAATGCGCCCCATCTCTTCTGAAATGGGCATGACCTGAAAGATACCGACCCGGCCCTTATAACCCCCAGTGCAACGGTCACAACCTACCGGTTTATACAGATTGAATGTGCCGATCTCGGCTTTTTGAAAGCCTTCCTCGAGCAAGGCGGCGGGCGGAACGTCGTCGACTTCCTTGCAGTGATCACAGAGTTTACGCGCCAGGCGCTGTGCGATGATCAGCGACACCGAGGACGCGATGTTGTACGGCGGCACTCCCATATTGGCGAGGCGCGTGAGTGTTTGCGGTGCATCGTTGGTATGTAGCGTGGACAGTACCAGGTGACCGGTCTGCGCAGCTTTGATGGCGATTTCGGCGGTTTCAAGGTCACGAATCTCACCTACCATAATGACGTCCGGGTCCTGTCGCAGGAAGGCGCGTAAGGCCTCGGCGAAGGTCAGGCCCACCTTGGGGTTTACATTCACCTGATTGACGCCCGGGAGGTTGATTTCAGCAGGGTCCTCAGCCGTGGAAATATTGCGATCCGGCGTGTTGAGGATATTCAGGCCCGTGTACAGCGAGACGGTTTTACCACTACCGGTGGGGCCGGTCACCAAGATCATGCCGTAAGGTTTGGCCAGTGCGTCAAGATAGGCTTTTTTCTGGACTTTGTCGTAGCCCAGCACATCGATGCCCAGTTTTGCACTGGAGGGATCGAGTATCCTGAGCACGATTTTTTCGCCAAATAGCGTCGGGCAGGAGTTGACGCGGAAGTCGATGGCTTTGTGCTTGGAAATGGCGAGTTTGATGCGCCCGTCCTGGGGGACGCGGCGCTCGGAAATATCCATCCGCGACATTACCTTAATCCGCGCAATGATTTTTGCGGAGAGATTGTGCGGCGGGGTACTGATTTCCTGTAAGACGCCGTCTAAGCGATAGCGCACGCGAAACGATTTTTCATAGGTCTCGATATGGATGTCCGACGCGCCACGACGGATCGCATCGAGCAAAACTTTGTTGACAAAACGCACCACGGGGGTTTCGTCGATTTCGGAAGTGGCCGCAGGGTTTTCCTCGGCATCCCCCATTTCGACCTCGAGATTTTCCAGGTCTTCGTCCAGGTCGGCCCCCTGCCAGGCCGAGGAGCTGTCACCCAAGCGATCGATGAGCGACTGCAAGGCATCATCGGCCACGATCACCGGTTCCGCCGTCAGGCCGGTACTGAATTTGAGTTCATCGAGTGCTCCCAGATGCATGGGGTCCGAGAGCGCCACGTAGAGCCGGTTTGGACGCTTGATCAGTGGCACCGCGCGGCGTTCATTGAGCAAATCTTCGTTGAGCAGCTCCTTTGGCAGGGCGTCGCTGTCGAAGACTGTCAAGTCGATGAGTGGAAAGCCATATTCCTGGGCGGCGGCTTCGGCCACCTGAATGGGGGTGACCTGTTCGCTGTCAATCAGGGTGTGCACGAGCGACTGGCCCGTCTCATTGGCCTTGACCTGGATCTCCACCGCCTGCGTCTGACTGAGCAGCCGGTTCATCATAAGCCGGCGGAGCAGGCCGTTCAGAGCAGTGGTTGCGGTTGCGGTCGTCATGGAGCGTCGGATTCCCTGTTACATGCCGTAGAATGGCTGTCCTGGTTGCGCGTTAATCGCTAGGAATTACAAGTGAGATCAGTAACATACCATAGATCGG
>JANTGD010000299.1 GCA_024763135.1 Thiotrichales bacterium
TCATGCCGGACATGCCGCTCATACCACGCTGGCCGCTCATACCTTGCATTCCGGACATACCTTGCATTCCGGACATACCTTGCATTCCGGACATACCCTACATCCCAGACATACCGCTCATGCCAGACATGCCACTCATACCGCGCTGGCCGGACATCCCGCTCATGCCGGACATGCCACTCATACCGCGCTGGCCGGACATCCCGCTCATGCCGGACATGCCGGACATGCCACGCTGGCCGCTCATGCCTTGCATTCCGGACATACCCTGCATTCCCGACATCCCAGACATCCCGCTCATGCCAGACATGCCTTTCTGGCCGGACATCCCGCTCATACCGGACATACCACTCATACCACGCTGGCCGCTCATGCCTTGCATTCCGGACATACCCTGCATTCCCGACATCCCAGACATACCGCTCATACCGGACATGCCTTTCTGGCCGGACATCCCGCTCATACCGGACATCCCGCTCATACCTTCCTGCGCATAGCCTGCGGATGCGCCCATGAGCGCAAAGGCAACGGCGGCAGCTAAGGTTTTGAACTTCGTATTAAACGTAACTTTTTTCATTCGATTAACTCCTAAGGTTTGAAAAGTGCCACCTGCTATTCATCACGCAGGTAACAAAGACGGGCTACTTTGAATGCCAATGACGAATGTCATAAGGACCGCTCATACCCGGATGGTTAAAGGGGGTGTACCAGTTCCCTTCGTCTTCCAAAAACCGCAGGCTCGCGGGATAAGGTGCCTGTACGCCGTGCAATGCATGGCGATACCATGCTGCATTTTTTTCAACTTTCTGAATGACAGGGGCACCTGCAGGGCGTTCAGAAGGATGTATGCCTGCAATCGGATAACTGCCGGTAGGCGATGCAGCATTGCTTGCATGAACGATCGAACAGAAACCGGAAAGTCCGAGCCCAGCAACAAATAGGGCGGGGTATATCAGTCGCTTACTGCGTGTCATAGAGTGACTCCTCCT
Organism: Thiotrichales bacterium; assembly: GCA_024763135.1. Taxonomy (GTDB): domain Bacteria; phylum Pseudomonadota; class Gammaproteobacteria; order UWMA-0217; family UWMA-0217; genus JANTGD01. The sequence continues at coordinate 990 of JANTGD010000299.1, forward strand.
CAAATTGCAGGTATGTACGGCCACCCCCCCTACAGCAGAATGTGTGCCAGTTCTCAGAAGACTTTCTAACTCACTGAAAGCGAAGGAAAATGTATTGAGTTGGACATCACAAGCCACGACGAACCACAGAAAACCCTGTCAGTTTGGCAGTATTTATTCGGTGACACTGCCGTAACTCATTGAATTCTCGTAACAGGGCCCTGCCAAGCTGACAAAACCCTAAGTGTGACCGGCTATTCGCGCTGTTGCGCAGCGTTTAGAATCTGCCAAAATGACAGAGTCAACCAGCACTTTGCTTCTCACAAAATGATAGGGCTGGCAATAAAAGGATCTATCACCCTTGCGCACGTAAATGCGGTCACCCTCATCCAAGCCGCACGTGCTGCTTGCTTTATCGATAACCTTTTAGGCAAACAACGTGTCAAAAGCTCCAGGAACGCTCAATCGTAAGCTCACCTTTGCGCTCTATGGTGTGCTAACGATTACCTCGCTGATCTTCATTGCTTTGCTGGTCGGCGCCTATCAGTTACAACTCAAGAATGAGCGGAGCAAGGCTTCCGCGCAGCTCAATCTATTGCTCGGAGCGACTCTGGAAAATGCCATGCTCAAACGGGACCTTCCAGGCTTGCAAGGCGTGATCGATCGACTGGCGGCTCAACCGGATGTGGAGACCGTCTTCATTATTAATCCCAAGGGCGAAGTGCGCTTCAGTTCCGAGCGCGAGCAGGTCGGCCAGGTGCTCACTGACAACCTCAGTGATCTCTGCGATGGTTGCGCAGGCGATTTTCGCACGGCACGTATCACCACCCGTTTTCTCGAATCAAGCAACGGGAAAAATGTCCTGCGCTCGGTCAATCCGGTCCACAATCAAACGCGGTGCGCCCAATGCCATGGAGCACCTGCCAAAAATCCCGTCAATGGGTTGCTCATTGTGGACTATGACGCAACCCCCATCCTCCAACATGCGAAGGCAGGCTTGGCTGGCCTGATGCTTGGTGGCTTTTTGATTATGTTGCTGGCATTGATAACGGTATGGTGGTTTCTGCGCCAGCATGTCATTCACCCCGTGCATCAACTGAAACAGGCCTGCGAGCACCTCTCGCAGGGCGATCTGGCAATCCGCTCCACTTTGCAGAGCAGTGAGGAATTCGGCAGCTTGAGCGACAGTTTCAACCGCATGGCCGAGCGACTGGAAAACAGTCTCTCGCAATTGCTGGAAAAAGAGGCGTACCTTCAAGCGCTCATCGATGCAATACCCGATGGCATCCGCGTATTGGATGAAAATTTTCGCACCATCAATGCCAACCGGGCCCTGCAAAAATTACTCAAGCGCCCCGAGCCTATTCCGGTGGGCGAACCCTGCTACAAAACCAGCTACCACCAGGACACGCCCTGTCCTCCCACGCTGATCACCTGTCCGGTTCATGAAATTGCCAAGCATGGCCAAGCAATTAAAACAATGCACGAATACGAAACGCCGGACGAACACTATGCCAAAGTGCAGGTTTTCGCTGCGCCCATGGAAATTGAGCTCGAAGGTAAAAAACAACGCTTTGTGGTGGAATCGATTCGTGATCTGATGCGTGACATTCAATTTTCTCACGAGCACAAACTCTCCGCACTGGGGCAACTTGCCGCGGGGGTGAGCCATGAGATCCGCAACCCCCTCACTTCGATCCGTCTTGCTCTCGACAGCGCCCTAAAAAAACTGCATATAGAAAAAGACATCGATCCGGACATCGTGGAATATCTTTCTCTGGTCGATGGCGAAATCGATCGGTGCCTGGACGTAACCAGCCGTTTGTTGAAAATGTCGGCACTGGCCGGCGAAGATTTACAAATCGTCGACATCAATCTCGCGGTGCGCGAAACCGTGTCACTCGTGCATTATGAAGCGCAACTCCAGCAACTCCATATCGACCTGCAGCTAGATGAACGGGAACCACGCTGCATTGCAACAGAAACCGACGTGCGCATGCTGATACTCAACTTGGTGCAAAATGCCTTCCATGCGCTCCCCAAGCAGGGACGGATGCAAGTAACCACCGAGCTGATCGACGATGCCGTACGCATCAGCGTGGCGGATAACGGCGCCGGCATTTCGGACGCAGATCTGCCACACATTTTCGAACCTTTTTTCACTCATCGAGCAGATGGCAAAAAAGGGATCGGTCTCGGGCTGACGATTTCCCAATCCATTGTCCAACGCCAGGAAGGCCTTATCAGCGTCGAACGCTATGTCGATGGTTTCAGTACTCGATTTATTGTGGTCCTGCCGATTGTAAAGGCTTAAACAATGCAAAAATCAATTTTGGTATTGGAGGACGATGCGGTCCTCAATAAATTGTTAGTCAAGCAGATTCGGGAATTTGGCCACGAGGTCAACGGCTGTCGTAGCTGGAACGAAACACAAGGCAAACTAAACGAGCTGCACCCGGATTTGATTATCCTGGACGGTCAGCTACCCGATGCCAATGGTTACGAATTAATTGCCCACTTGGCGAATGAGTATCCAACCGTCATGCTGACCGCCTATGGTTCGGTCAAACAGGCGGTCCAGGCCATGCGTGACGGCGCCGCTGATTATCTGATGAAACCAGTCAGCGCCGAGGAGCTGAGCATCATCATCGATCGCGTTCTCAATACCGTCTCCCTGCGCCGCCAGGTGGGATATTGTAAAGGGCAACTAAACAAACAACATAGCCAACTCCTCGTGGGTAACAGTCAGACGCTGCAACAAACGGTGGAATTGATCGATGCGGTCGCACCGACCAATATGACGGTATTGATCCATGGTGAAAGTGGTGTGGGGAAAGAGTTGGTAGCACGTGAACTGCACTTGCGCAGTGAACGAGCGGAGAAGAATTTTATTGCCCTGGACTGCTGCACGTTGCAGGAAACCCTGTTTGAAACCGAACTGTTTGGTCACGAAAAAGGCGCCTTTACTGGCGCCGATCGACGCAAAGAGGGGCTGATCGATGTTGCTGAGGGGGGCACCCTATTTCTCGATGAGATCGGGGAGATTGGACCATCGATTCAGGCTAAGCTCCTGCGCCTGCTCGAAACCGGCCAATACCGTCGCGTGGGCAGCGCCAAAGACCGCGTCGCGAATGTGCGCATAGTGGCCGCAACCAATCGCAACCTCGATGACATGGTTGCGCAAGGCAGCTTCCGCCATGATCTGCTATATCGCCTGAACGCCTTCACCATCACTGTGCCAGCGCTGCGTGAGCGCCGTGAAGATATCCCTCTGTTGGCGGAGCATTTTATTGCCAATCACAATTTTTCGCGGCGCATCAGCAAAACTATCTCCCCCGCGGCGCGACGCCAAATGGTTGCTTACAACTGGCCCGGTAATGTGCGGGAACTGCGCAACGTTATCGAGCGCGCCATTATTCTTTCGCGGGAGCGCCGGGAAATCCGCCCAGGCGATCTGGCATTCTGCAGTTCCGATAACGATCTCAGACAGTGCGAAACCGAATTGCGTTTCGACAACGATCCATCCCTCGCACAGATCGAACAGACCTACCTGAAACTGCTGCTGGAAAAATATTCCGGCAACCGCGCTAAGATTGCGCGAGCCATGGGCGTGAGCGAACGCAGTATCTATCGCATGATCCAAAAATACGGTATGAACTAGTACACCGCCAAGCCCAAACTGTCTGTATCAGTGAGTCATCAAGGAGTTAGATGTGGTTTTGTTTTTATGAATCATAGTGGTCCTATGGTGAT
>JANTGD010000300.1 GCA_024763135.1 Thiotrichales bacterium
GCTGTTGAAAAACTCTCAGGTGAGTGCGAGACAAGGCAAAATCTGGAGAAAAAGCGCAGTTTACACGCAGTAAATGAGCATTTTGAGCCACAATTAATGCTGGATCGTGCCAGCTGAGAGTTTTTCAACAACCTGCTAAGAGCCTGTTAACACTCGCGAATGCATCGTTGCTGCTCCCAAAAGGGCAAGGCATGGGCAGTAACGTTTGGTCATTCCAAACGAGCGACGAGTAACGCCGCATCGCACTTTTCGGGGGCGCGTCCTCCAGGGCCGGGGCCATTTTCCCTCAGCTCCGCGTTGCTACTCGCTCATATAACGCGCGATCTCACGCTCGGAGCGCTTTGATCTGCGGAAAATGGCCTCAGGCAACGTGCTCTCGATTAGTGTTAACAGCCTCCTCGCAAAGCCGCATACATCGTGGGCAAGGCGCGATCTGCTGGGATTCCCCCCATATTAGGAAGAACAAAACTGCAACCGCTGCTCCAGGGGAAGCAGCTCCGAGCGGCCGACCCAGAGTAATATCCAGAGACAATTGAATGAATCACTCTATAACAACAAATCCTGGTAGAAAAACCACCATGTCTACCGCAAGTTCCCATGCGAAAACACCGGAGGAAATAAGGTCTGATGACCTGGACCTGCCCGGCGTTTCGGCGCTAATTCGGGCGCACTTGCCAGCCGTACTGACTGTTATGGGGTTGTCGCTGCTGGCGGGATTGGTGCTCGCGCTAATAAAAAAACCGGAATATGTCTCCGCAGCAGTCATCAGTGTGAATGAACCCACCTCGATCAGCACTCACTTGAAATCTAAAGTGCCGCGCGCTAGTACCAGCGCTGGCGGTCGGGATCTGGCATTATTGCGTTCGAGAATCCTAGCTAAACGGGTTCTGCAGGACCTCGCAGGCGGAAATAGACCGACCAAACCATCGCCCTATGAAGTGTCGCAGTTTCTTGGTCATCTGAAAATCTCACAGCCAATTGGCTCCACCGTTATCAACATTAGCTTTCGCGACAGCAGTGCGAATAGAGCTGTCCGTGTCGTTGATCAAGTCATAGAGTCCTTTCGTGAAATCAAGGCTGAAGAACTAGCCTCTTCTTTCAAAGAGGAAAAACGCTATGTCGATGACGAAGTCAAGCAACGACGGAGAGAGTTGTCGGTTATCGAGCGCAGCATCGATGAATTTCGCAAGAATGCAGGAATCGCGGATGACGTTAGCATCACGGTCAAGGCCCGCCAAGTCGGTACGCTCAACAGTCAGCTGGCCTTGGCGCAAACGAAGGCAGAGGAAGCAACTGCTCGCTGGCGTCAGGTCGAGACCCTGAGTCGGGCAGGCAATATGACAGCGGTCGGTACCGTCATTGATTCACCACTGGTTCGCAGCTTTCGTGAAAAAGAAGTTGTGCTGCTAGGCCGCGTCAATGAACTAAGTAATGAATACGGTCCACGCCATCCCCGTTTGATTGGGGTGAAGTCTCAACTTAAAGAACTGCGAGCTAACATTGATCGTGAATTGCGCTACTCCATTGAGACCCTGAAAAATGAATCGAGAGTTGCGCAGCAGCGCGTGAGCAATCTACAGCAAAAAATTGACACACTGGAAAATGAGATCGCCCGAGCACAAACCTCTCCGGATGGTCTCGATGCGTTAAAACTGGAAGCCGAAGTCATTCGGGAGCAATATCGAGAACTGTTGGCTCGGGCCAGTTCATTGGGGACGCAAGCACGAGAGCTGGCCAAAGATAAACTCGTCAGCGTGATCTCGCCAGGGTACACGCCAGGCTCACCGGTTTTCCCCACAACTATGCATATTCTATTAATCGCTGCCGCACTGGCCATGCTCTTAGGATTGCTCACGGCTTTTTTAGCGGAATATTTCAATCCAAAAATAACGCGACAAAGAGCGATGCCTTCGCCTGGGACGCTTGCACAGGGAATGAATGCTGGGCAAAGTTCAGCACTAGGTTCACATTTTGCTCCCGCAAGCCCCGGCTTGGACCCATCTCAGCTGCACCCTGAAGATGATGCCCTCCGAATGATACCCGGTCTTCCCGAAGGAGGCTCTAGGCCTATTACGATTCCGATTCCTGGTGACGGCAATGGTATTGTGCCGGCTACCGAGCTGCTCCGGAAACAACGCTCAAAATTCGCAAGTGCCATTGCTTCGCTCATTCAGGCCCTAATCGCAAGGCTCCAAAATGGCGGCCCAAGCGTCGCGCTCATCACTGGTCATAACAGTATAGGTGACAAGGTGTCAGTGGCCGCCGCAGTGGCAACGTTGAATGCAAAACAGGGACATCGTGTCGTCCTTGTGGACCTGACCCATGGTGAATCCGAAATTCACCGCGCCTTTGGGATGTCTGCAAAGCCAGGCCTTGCTGACGTTCTCAACAAAAAAACGACACTACCCAAAGCCTTCCAAACCGACTTTCTTACGCATGTCACGTTATTGTCACGTGGGGAATTTCTTGATCATCATCTGATGAAAAAAATGGTCGACGTAGAACCCGCCTTGATTCTACTGTTGAAAAAATACTTCGACCTGGTGTTAGTGGTAATACGAAATATGGAAACTGCCACTGACGCAGAATTTGCCTTCGACCAATATGTCGATCAGGCTGTGGTTGTCGTCAGTCCAAAAGCTGGTCACGCCGTCGTTCAGCCAATCGAGGCCCTTAAGAATCCAAGGCTGCAAAGGCTGAAGAATCGCCTGCTGCCAGTGGTTGTTCGTCGTACTTAGGGCTATGCCAAATTAATCGCATTAGTATTAACCTTTCGACAAAATAAAACATGTACAGAGTGCCCAGCCTGTGCTAGATCTAGATCAAGGAGCGCCGTGCAGGTAATGGTTGATCCAATGACCAGCAGCGCAACTCCGAGCCAGCGCAAACCGGACACCCCTAATATCATGAAAAGATAGGCCACCACGTGCGGGCTGCGTGACCCAGACTGGCTGTAGAATAACGACAACAGCGCAATGAGGCTGAGCCAATCTATTGTGCTATGGGGTTAATCACTCTTCTTACAGATCACCCGCTACTGACGTCACGCGGCATGAGTATTTCGAATTTGGCTGAACATTTCCTTTCCATCGCTATCGCGTTATTCGATTACGCGACCAGTAAATACTGCCGGTCATTACACCCAAAAGGATAAAAAAATGCCGCCAGTGCAGTGTATCGATAAAAAGACTTTGCAATATCGTTGTAAAAAGCACCGCGAATACTACAAGAATGGTTTCATCTATCGGGCCACTGACAGCGCGCTGCCTCATGTCTCGCAAATAATGGAAACCTATCGCCAGCTGTAGCAGTAGAAAAGCTGCAAAGCTGACCATACCCAACCAACCATTTTCGACCAGTGTCAGCACGTACACATTGTGTGGATAACGGGAAAATTCGTCTCGCACCTCTCCCGAGCCGATACCCAGTGGTTTCTCCAGACCCAGCAATAATGCGCGCTTCTGTATGCCAAAACGACCGGTTTCGCCGACATCATAGGACTGAACCAGCGTAGCGCGCTTTTCCATCATCTGCGAAACCATCGGTATTTGCAGCAGCGCGGTCATGGAGATGATGAGCACCCCGAGTATGACACCGCTCGAAATCACGTAGCTGACGAGCCGCTGGAGAGACCGGGCCACCATCAGGTTCGCGACCATTAATACTAGGGTGGCCAATACCAGATTTCCCCAGGCCGCGCGTGAGAACCCGAGCAACAGACCAAGCAGCAGTATGCCCAGCATCAGGATGTAGCCAAGCTGCTTTACGCCGGTACTGGCAAAAAGGCGAAGGCTACTCCACAAAATAGCCGGTACCAGAAACGGTCCGTATACATTGGGATCTTTGAACAGCCCTTTGGCTCGGTCGTGCTTTAGAAAAAGCTCTGCATTCGGTAATACCTGGAGAAACGCGGCTATGCCAATCAAGGCGGAAAGCAATGCTGCAATCAGGTAGCCCCGCCAAAACATGTGTTGCATGGATTCCGCATCCTGATAGAAGAGCGAAGTAAACAACAACCAGACAACGAACATGTAAGCCGTAATTGCGGTGTAACGCGCCGCCTTGGCGAAATCACTGACCTCGACAAAGGACATGAGGTTAGCCATTAGAAAGAGAATCGCCAGTAGAATCGACAGCTCCAGCTGACGCGGCAGCCGTAATCCCGCAAGCACAAGAGCACCGAAGGTCAGCAGGGCCAAGATATCGAAGGGCGAGGGTTCAATGAACGCAAGTGCGGCAGATGCCATAAGCATCGCTAACATCGCTGGCAGGTGCCGAACAATGTACTGGCGAGCGTCAAGCGGGGAAGTCGCGAACATGAAAGGCTCTACATCCAGACGAAGGGCTGTAATGTATTCGAGTGATAAACCGTTTGCAGGTTCAATTTCCAGGAATCATATAAGGAGAGAATGTGATTTCCATCACGCCGGTTTGTCAGTGAAGCCTTTGCCTTCGATTGCCAGACCAGAAAGATTTTGAACCTTTCTTCCAAGCCATTGTCCAATTTCCTTAAGCCCCCCCAAATACAAACACCCGCGGGTAACCAATCTCATGGAATCGAACTCTCTACGCTCTACCCTGCTCTCAAACTACGGCTACACAACCGTATGTACCAGCCTGCTCTTGGTGCTTGCAGCCAGCATAAGCTCTGCCTATGCCGGTGTCATTGAAGAACGTATTAACAGCAGTCACGATGAT
>JANTGD010000301.1 GCA_024763135.1 Thiotrichales bacterium
CCAGTGCGATAAACGCACGACAGCGCCATCTGTGCATCTTCTGTGGCATCGCGGACCTTAGGTGGGTTCAGGCAATTATCACAGTTTCCACATGGCTCGGGCAGCTGTTCCCCAAAATAGGTCAATAACGCCTGTCGCCGACAGGTAATCAATTCACAAAACCCCAACATCGCTTCGAGCTTGCGGTGTGCAACGCGCTTATATTCGTCAGCCGCATCGCTGTCCAACATCATCTGGCGCAAAGTGATGACATCTTGTAATCCATAGCTCATCCAAGCATCAGCGGACGCTCCATCGCGCCCTGCCCGACCGGTTTCTTGATAGTACGATTCAAGATTTTTGGGAAGATTTAAATGCGCGACGAAGCGCACATCGGGTTTATCGATCCCCATCCCAAAGGCGATCGTTGCGACCATAATGATTCCATCTTCACGCAGAAAACGGGCTTGATGTTGCTGGCGCACCGAATCAGGCAGGCCCGCATGGTAGGGTAGCGCAATGCGACCTTTTTCGCTCAACCACGCGGATATCTGATCGACTCTGTTACGTGACAGGCAATAAACAATTCCTGCATCGTTGGAGTGCTCCCGCTGAATGAACCGCCACAATTGCTCTCTGGGGTTACGCGCATCGACGACGGTGTAACGGATGTTGGGACGATCAAAACTATTGATGTAAATTCGGGCACGCTGTAATCCTAATTGCGCAACGATTTCTTCACGCGTTTTTGCATCGGCAGTCGCAGTCAGTGCAATTCTGGGGGTGTCAGGATAGCGTTGATGGAGCTGCTCCAATTTCTGATATTCGCGACGGAAATCATGCCCCCACTGAGAAACACAATGGGCCTCGTCGATCGCGAACAGAGACACCTCGACGCGATCCAGCAAACTTAGCATCGATTCGCTCAATAACCGCTCTGGCGCAACATACAATAAGTCTAATTCACCACGTAACAGTTGACTCTCGATCTCCCGACGCGTGGCTGGATCGAGTGACGAATTCAAACAGTCAGCCCGCACACCGAGCTGATGCAATGCATCGACCTGATCCTGCATCAGTGCAATCAACGGGGAAACGACGACAGCGACACCGGGACGCAATAACGCGGGAATCTGGTAGCACAGTGATTTGCCACCACCGGTGGGCATGAGCGCCAGGACATCCTGTCCTTGCAACACGGCATCAATGATTTCCGCTTGATGGTGACGAAATTCGGCGTAGCCAAAAACGCGCCGCAATACGTCTAGAGGGCTGCTAAAAGCTTCCTCACGATTGTTTCCTTCTGCTGCGTGCCTGACGGAATCCATCTGCGCATTATAGGAGAATCCGGGTCAGTACTCTAACAAGATCGCAGCTCTCTGTCTTAAGGAAGCTCTGATCAATTCGTAACACGGCATCTAGCGGCGCAAAATCGTCCACTTCTGCGTTGTGGATCTTCGCAATCGCCAGCTATTACCTGCGATTCGCGCCTTGAACTGAACGATTTTTCACCACAATCTGCTAGCGCCAGAATTAATCAGAGCTCCCTTAATCCAGTATCGATAGACGTCACCCTGCGTATTAGCTCGGGATACTACTCATCGTAGCGTGCAGGCTCGCCTTCAGGACGTGTTTTGAAGCGACGATGCAACCAGAGATATTGTTCGGGATGCGCGCGCACCACAGCCTCCAGGTTATCATTACAACGCTGTGCATCGCGCACCTCATCCCCGGAAGGGAAATCGTACCACCCCGGTTCGATACGCACCTCAATCCCTGCATTGTTAGGGCGACGGATTGGATAGTAAGGCACAACGATTGCCCCGGTTCGCGCAGCCAACTTGGCAGTCATACTGAGGGTTGCTGCCGGTATGCCGAAAAACTCGGCGAAAACTCCCTGACGTAGCCGAAAATCCTGATCCGGCGCGTACCACACCGGTGAGTTCTGTTTCAGCCCCTGAATAAATGCGCGCATATCCTGGCGTTTAAAAACAGCCCCAGTAAAGCGTTTTCGTCCCCTGAGCATCAATAACTCCACAACTGGATTGCGTGCGCGCTTGTACATGACATGCAGCGGATGCTGAGTCTCGCTCAGAGCCAAGGCAAGGATCTGTCCCCCCAAATCCAGCGAGGTCATGTGCCCCGTCAGGAGAATCACCCCTTTTCCCCGTGCGAGCGCTGCTTGCAAGTGTTCCATACCGGTGATCTTGCCAAGTGCACGAATGCGTTTGGGTTGCCCCCACCAAGAGAGCCCGGTTTCGAACAATGCCATGCCCAAATGGCGGAAATTTTCTTTCAGCAATTGCTCCCGTTGAGACTGCGTCAGCTCTGGAAAACATAGCTTCAGGTTCGTGCGGGCGATGCGTTTGCGCTTGCCCGCAACCCAGTACAGCAGGCGACCCAATCCCCTGCCTAGCTTTGCTTGCTGTGAATAAGGCAAAAGGATGCTCGCGCGTAACACACCCAGCATTATCCACGCCGGCAAAAAACGGGGGCTCACATATTTCAGTCGCTGTCTCCTGGCATCCATCTTTGGGTTATTGCTGATTGGTACGGCCTTAATTCGCGGCCTAAGCTACACGCCAAAAGACACCGACGCGACACTCCGAAAGGAATAATTTAATGATCGAACGATGGCACTAAGACAAGTCATAGTTAAAGCTTCGTCCAGCGGGGCTTTGAGCGCTCAGGCACAAAGTGTAGCGGCGCAGGCAGGGCCATATGAAGGCAAACCGATGCAATATCGTGGATAGTTGCCCAAAGAGCCGCCCGCAGGGAGCACCCCAGAGGTTACGGCTCGGCATTGCGCCGCTCCGCAATGAACAGGCCATTTCGGCGAACCGCGCATTGTCCCGGAACATCGTATGCGGCTTTACGATGGATTGTCTTAGCAACACTGTGGCACGAAGGGCTGACAGAGCCGCCCTAAGGGACTACCCCAGGAGCGCGGAAACTGTTTTAAAATGGGGATGGTCAGCGTTACGAATCCACTCGAACATGATCGATTCTGTGGGAGCAACCGAAACACCCGCGAGCCGCATACGATGTAGCGCGCTTTTCCAGTGCGCCATGCGTTGGGAACAAACGGCGTCATCCACAACAAACACCTCATAACCCGCATCAACAAGATCGAGCGCCGATTGCATCACGCAGATATGCGTTTCCATTCCCGTAATCACAATCTGCCGCTTGTGCGTAGCCCTGAGCTGTGTCATGAACTCTGCCTCACCACAGCAGGAAAATGACTGCTTGGCAAACTGCTTTGCATCATTAGGCAATGCGGCCTGAATATCAGTTTGAGTCTGCCCGAGAACTTGTGGGTATTGCTCTGTATAAAAAACCGGCATTTCCAGCAATTGTGCGACTTTAATAAGGTGTTTGGTATTCTCCAGCATCCGTCCCCGTGCTGGCTCCACCATCGATTCCAACAAACGTTCCTGGATATCTACGCAAAGGAGCAGACTGTCTTCCTGTCGGCCAAGCGGTGCCATCACATTTTCATCCCCGTTTTAATTTCAGTGAGATCCTCAGCACTGAGGAGCCCTGTCGCCTGTTTTAGTTTTAATGTGCTCACAATATAGTCATAACGTGCCCGGGCATAGTCTCTACGGGCTCGATAGGTCTCTCTCAACGCGAGCAATACATCGACGGATGTGCGCGTACCCACCTCGAAACCTGCTTTAGTGGCGTCTGCAGCGGTTTGGGTAGAACTCAATGCCTGACGTAAAGCACTGACTCGAGAAATGCCGCTCAGTACTGAGAGATAGGAGGCTCGCGTTTGACGAATGGTTTCGCGCTTTTGCTGCTCATACTGCTGCTGCGCTTTTGCTTTGAGTTGCTGTCCCTCCACAACCCGTGCAGACGTCAATCCTCCGGTATAAAGAGGCACCACCAGCGTCAATCCAACCGTAACATCGGTAGCCTTCCCTTCGGAAAATCCCCCGGAGTCATCCTGCACACCGTAATCAGCGCCCAGCCCCAAAGTAGGCAGATGGCCCGCCTTGCGATTTGCGACTTCTTTCTCAGCCAACTCCACTGCAAATTGGGCAGCTCTGAGCGCTAGGCTGTTTTTGAGCGCCTGATCGACCCACGCTGTGAGGTCATCCGGGGTCGGCGCACTGGGCACAAAATCTTCCCGCAATCCTGCCAGTTCGGTGCTTAACTGACCGGTGATGACCTCAAGGCTCTCACGAGCGATATCGAGTTGATTGGCAGCATCAATTGCCTGTGCCACCGAGAGGTCAAATTGTGCTTCGGATTCGCGCACATCGGTAATAGCCAGCATGCCAACGCGAAAACGCTCCCGCGTCTGTTCTAACTGACGGGAAATCGCGGTTTTTTCCGCCTTGGCAAATTCAAGGTTATCCTGCGCGGCCAACACATCGAAATAGGCTTCGGCCAAACGTACTACCAAAGCCTGACGCTCTGCCTGTACCTGGGCCTCTGCCTGGGCCAGCTGAAGATCTGCCTGCGCCAATCTCAGCCATGCCTGCCGATTGAACAAAGCCTGATCCAGACTCAATCCCCAGTTTTTACGCCGGTAATGAGCATCCTGAAAAACCGGGGAGGCGTCATCGTAAGTAACGTCTTTGTCATAGATCGCGGCCTGCGCATTCAACTGGGGAAGCAGCGCAGCGCGCGCCTGGGGTTTGGCCTCGAGCACAGAACGATATTGCGCCTCGGCCGCTGCCAACACTGGATCGGACTGCAGCGCCA
>JANTGD010000302.1 GCA_024763135.1 Thiotrichales bacterium
GTCTGGGTGGTGTTGTGGGTGCTGCTGATACTACTGGGTTTGGCCTGGCACAAGCGTGCACATGAAGCTTTGCAGGCAGCGGCCGAAGCCACGCGACGGGTTCGCACCGATAGCATGGCGTATAGTTTTTCCGCATTGCTGCACACGCTGATTCTAACGCTGCCACTTCCGGTGTTTTTTCTGGGAATGGGGCTGCTACTGGGAAGTGTGCCGACGGCCAGCGAGTTTACTCTCAGGATTGCAGCGGGCCTGCAGGGAGCCGGACACACGGCGCTGTTCTTTGAATTTTTTCGGCACCTGTGTCGTGATCAGGGCTTTGCGCAGGTCCATCTGGGCTGGAATGAAACACTGTGTCGCAGTCTGCGAATTCAGGCGATTTGGTTACTGCCCATTGTCACACCACTGGCGTTTCTGTTTTCCACGAGTGCGGCGGATGTACCTTCGGCATTCATTCAACTGGCAGGGATTGTGCGCAGCGACGATCCCAGCCTGAGTGTATTGGGGCGTATTGCATTTACCCTGACGATGCTGCTCTTGGCGGTGGCGGTGCGCCGGATCTGGGGGCCCAACAGCCCTGTGGTGACGCAACTGAGCCAACACACTCCTGTACCCAAATGGGTGCGCTATCATGGTCTGTGGTTTTATTTTGCCTGGTTATTACCTGTGGCCTTTGCGTTGGAAGCGATCGCAGGTTATGGCTACACCGCAAGCTATTTTATGACGAAAACCGGTGTAACGTTGTGGTTTTTTATCATCGCAATCGTGGCGAAGGATCTTTTACTGCGCAGTCTGTTGGTTACGCGCCGACGTTTGCGGTATGCCGAGCTGCTCAAAGCGCGCGAGCAAGCGCTGGCGGAGTCTACAGCTGCACCAGAGAGCGAATTGCCCAATGTCGATGAAGATAAAGTTGACTATGGTGAATTGGGGGATCAGCTCAAACAGCTCGTGCGGATTGGATATGCTGTAGGGGTAATTGTCGGCCTTTGGTGGATCTGGCGGGATGTTCTGCCGGCACTGGATTTTCTCGACCGGGTAACGTTGCCAATTACCACCCACAAATTGATCGATGGCACGGAACAAACTGTTCATCTGACCCTCGGCGACCTGGTGCTCGGTTTGGTCGCAGCCGGTCTAACCCTGCTGGCTGCACGGGGTGTACCGGGCCTGCTGGAGTTTACGCTGCTGCAACGAGTGCCGCTGAGCCGGGCCACGCGCTATGCCGTTACGACGCTCACGCAATATATTGTCGTGATGCTTGGTCTGGTCATGGCATTTTCCGCAGTGGGAATTCAGTGGTCGAGCGTGCAGTGGCTCGTCGCTGCGCTCTCGGTTGGCCTGGGATTTGGATTGCAGGAAATCGTAGCGAACTTTATCAGTGGTGTGATTTTGCTGTTTGAACAACCGATCCGGGTGGGTGATATTGTGACGGTAGACGGAATTACCGGGACCGTTACCCGCATCCGCATTCGGGCGACCACGATTCTTAATTACGATCGCCAGGAGTTGGTCATCCCGAATAAAACCTTCATTACCGGACAATTGGTGAACTGGACATTGTCCGATACGGTGAACCGCATCATCATTACGGTAGGCGTGGCTTATGGCAGCGACACCCGAAAGGCGCTCGCAATCATGCAAGCAGCTGCGCAGGCACACCCTAAAGTACTCACGGACCCTCCGCCGCGGCTGACCTTCGAGGAGTTCGGCGACAATGCGCTGATACTCCGTTTGCGAGTTTATTTGGATGATATGGACGTGAGACTCGACACCATGACCGAATTGCATCAGGCGATCAATGACCAATGTGAAGCGGCTGGTATCGTCATCGCCTTCCCGCAGCGGGATATTCATATGGATACCAGCCAGCCGCTCGAATTGATACTCCGGCGTCCGTCCTCAGAACAATCATGATCGGGAGGCGTCGGCTTGCGTTTTGTAACGACTCTGCGAGTCGTTGTGCGGCTCCGTAACTGCTTAGATTCCCCTTGAGATACATCAGATCAAGGGCAATCTTGAGCAGCGACTTCATTGTTTGATTACTCCCTGAATCGTGGCCTTGTCCCAACCACCGGCCGGTCTTGCATTGTTCGTGGTAATGACTCAACGTGCCCGGCAGTTGGTGTATTCCGCTGTCGTACTTTCCGGGTTCAGTTTGGCGCGCAGAGTAGCGATTTCCAGCGCCAGGCCCTGTAACTCATTGGCCGGGTTCTGCTGGGCGTCACGGGCGGCCTGCTCGAGGGTTGTGTCCATCTTTTCCCGTACCGCCTGAGAAAGTGACCAGCCTAATGGTGGTTCGATCATGCGCTGCCGGATTTGGGCTTGGGTTCGTGCGTCTTCCGCCTGGGCAAGCTCGGCCTCGAGGACGGTGGCCAGTGATATCTCGATGACTGCGCCGCCGTATTGTTCGATTCGTTTTGCAGCATCTACCTCGGCCAGCCGTCCGCGTGCAGTTCGTGCGTTGAGCAGGGCACGGATCGGTGAAGCAATTTCGGCCAGGAAGCGCGTTGCTGGTGGACCGATCGGCCCACTGCCACCGGTTTCGAGCCCGGAGCGTCCAGCGCAGACCGGCGGTGCAGCGGGGTCGTTACGGATCAGTACCAGAATTGGGTAAATCGCCTGGCCATTGAGTTGATCGAGCAGGTTATCAGCGGTGGCGGCCCCGGAGTTTTCGAAATAACCGCCATCGACCACCCGGATCTCTTGTGGGCCGTGGCTGCCGATTCCCTCCAGGGTGCCGGCCGGGCTGACGTAAGTGAAGCGAGCGCTGGCCCCGGCGGCGGCAGAGAGCAGAATGTTGCGGGTAGAGAAACCCTTGGCCATCAGGTCCACGGTATCGGTGAAACCATCGAGGCGAATATTCGAGATCACCGCTCGTCGTCCGGAGCCCACGATGGTGGTGTTCAGCAGC
The DNA here is from genome assembly GCA_024763135.1 of Thiotrichales bacterium. Taxonomy (GTDB): domain Bacteria; phylum Pseudomonadota; class Gammaproteobacteria; order UWMA-0217; family UWMA-0217; genus JANTGD01. Next base: position 2,909 of record JANTGD010000302.1, read on the forward strand.
AGGCTCGACAACTTGTCGCCGCCTGGCCCGGTGTACAGGTTCATAAATGAACGCGAGAGCGGATTATCGTCCTCGGGCAGTGCTCGCTCGAATCCGAGCTCAAGAAATCGTTGCCGATCGGCCCAGGAAAACGGGGCCGGCGCGAACCGCTGCATCAAATCGGGAAACAGCAGGCCGGCAAGTACCGGCGACAGAAAATCCTGGCCAAGTCCGGCACGAACCCGGCTTAGGGTCTGCATCGTCTCCCGCTGGTCAAGCTGTTCACGTTTGACCGCCGCATAGACCGCCGCGCCTACGCTGCCCCCAGAAACCCCGCTGATGGCAAATAGATTTTCCGCAAATCCTGGGATGGACTCCAGCGTCGCGAGCGTTGTGGCGGTCCAGTAGGCTGCGCGAATGCCGCCCCCAGCGGCGGCGACGATAATGACCGGACGCTTGCCCTCGATTTGCAGCTCGGTGGGATTGGCTGCGCGCCAGCGTTCCAACCGCTCCGCCGCGTTGGGGCGCGTTTGTTCACTTGTGTCGGCTGTGGTGCGTATCCAATGGTTGTCGTTGAAGTAACCGAAGCCAACGGCCAGGATCAGGACCAGTGCGGTGGCACCGGGCTGGCCTTTGGAGAGTGGCCAGTAGGTCAGGACCAGGCTGCCGAAGAGCGCGATACCCGCGAAGGCCAGCACAACGATCGCGGGCGCGCCCAGTATGCGAGGCGCACCGACCGGCCAGATCACAAAAGCGATAGTCAGCACCAGGGCCAGCAAGGTTGTGACAGAGACCAGGATCCAGTTAGTGCGGCCGAAGCTGTCCATCGGTGTCTTGATGCCACGCTCCGGTGCAGCCACCAAAGGTCGCCCGCAGAGGGCGAGCTGGCGTCGATGCATCAGAAGCCAGAACATAGCCATCGAGACGGCGATAAACAGTCCTCCAAGCAGGTAGGTAGCCAGAACATGCTCGGTCGACACGCGGAGATAGCCGATGCCGATGGAAAAGGGGACCGATGCGCCGAGCAACCGCGGGAGCAGGGTCCGTGGACCCTGGGTCAGTCGCCATTTGTCGCCGCGACCGAGGAAGTCACGTGCTAGCAGCACTCGCGATGCATACCAGAGCGAAAAACCAAGCAGTATCGCACCGCAAAGGAAAGCGATATTCCACCACCTTTTCCCAAACTCCGCGCTGATGCGCAGCAGGTCCTGCCCCTGATCGTTAAAGATGAAGATCAAAGCCACTGCGACGGCGGCCAGCAATGCGTAGGCACACAGCCAGAGTACCGGTACCACGCGGGTCCAGAACCAGCTGAATGCGGCAGAGACTGGCTGCCAGAGGATACTCAGTACACCGGCCAGCCAGCGCCGGAGTGGCTCGAGGGTGGTAACGATCAAGTGCCACAATGGTGTGAGCAGCGGGATCGTTTCACCACGGATGATTGTGCACAGCCAGCGACGAATCGCACTGGGTTTTTGCTCGCCAGTCATAGTCCAGGTTCTCCCGCGGATGCGTATGGATTGTCTGAGTATGGACGAAGACAATCCATTGTAAAGCCTGGATGGTAACGACTCAGCGTATTTATCGTTTGCCCCATCTCGGCGTTATTTTCGTACTCGAATGGCCACATATTCGCTATAGGAAGCTCTGATCAATTCGTAACTCAAGTTTCGGAGTTCGTATCCCCCTCTCCCCGAGGGAGAGGGTTGGGGTGAGGGGATTTTAAGCGTGAATGCTTTGATTGAATGCATTCCCTCATCCTGTCCTTCTCCCCGAGGGAGAAGGGACGCTCT
>JANTGD010000303.1 GCA_024763135.1 Thiotrichales bacterium
TCAGCTGCGTCAAGGGCTTTGGCGGAAGCGAGGTCTTTAATGGTCAGGTCAGTCATGGTCTTCAATCTCCTAAAAAGTGGTTTGGGTTAAAAGCCGCCGTGTTGCGGTTGAAAGGGATATTGCAGGGGGCGTGCCAGTTATTTCAAGAATCGCCTAGTATCTTCGTATCTATATGAAAATATGGGGAAAATAAAATTAAATTGTAATTGGGGGGCAATGCGTGCGTACAATCTTGAGTTGTTGTTATGGAAACGCATTTGAGTGATTGAGTTGGAATAGGGAAGACGGTAATCCCATGAGTATGATTGTGAGGTGTCTGTTTACAAGAGGTTATTGAGCTCAAACTAAAGATTTTCAGCACTTTGAGGCGAATACGCTCATATCAGTTCGTGCGGCGCTGGGGCTTATAGTATTAACCCTCCACATAATATGCCGTATTCAAAGCCTCAGGCATCTCCCCATCAAGGCGCCTGCCGCATGTAATGGTCGCTCCCTTGGCAAGGTAGGCAACGCCGAGAGGGGCGATGCCTGAGGCGCCTAACCGATTGATTATTCACGACAAGCCGTGCTGTGCGCGTCCGCGGATTGTGTTGTCGAAGCTTGCTGTAGGACGACTACAGCGGCGTTTCGACGCCTTGTCGCAAACGCGCTCAGTACGGCAGACCACAACATAGTATGGTGCCGGGTTAATAGAAGCCCTGCCACGCGTTATCCTCAAATGCACACGTATTCACTGTTGTTGAAACCTTGATCTCGATTGGATTCTCGCATGCATCAAGCCCGCTCATACCTCGTACGTCCAGGGGTATCGGATAGCGATTGACCGGGCCGGTATAAAAAGTCTAAGTTGCACACACTCGTGAGGTTTCTGCGGAGCTGCCCGTATCGCCTGGCTTTGCTGATGTAGCGCTCACTTTCAATTACCGGGGTGCCTTGCAATGGCGGAATTTTTTATCGGTCGACAACCGATTTTCGACAAAGATCTCAAGCTCTACGCGTACGAGTTGCTGTTTCGAAACGGGTTTAAAAATTTCAGGCCCGATAGCGTGGACGATGACTCAGCCACCGCGCAGGTGATCATTACGGCGTTCACCGAAATTGGTTTGGCCAATTTGGTGGGCGACCGATTGGCATTTGTCAATCTCCCCTATAAATTTATTAGTGAACCGGGTTTGTTACCGATGCATCCGGATCAAGTGGTGCTCGAAATGCTGGAGACTGTGGCGATTGATGATAATACTGTAAAGGGTATCAACGACCTCTCCAACAGGGGATTTTCCATCGCGCTCGATGATTTTAGCTACAGTCCTGCCTACGCACAGATTATGCCGGCTATCGATGTGATCAAGCTGGATATTACCCAGACGGATCAAGCCCATTGGGCACAGACAATTGCGCAGTTGCGTGGTTTTGGCTGCAAGATCCTCGCAGAAAAAGTAGAAACTCAGGATGAGTTTGAAATACTCAAGGATCTGGGAGTCGATTACTATCAAGGCTATTTTTTTGCCAAACCCAAGGTCATTTCAGGCAAACGTCTTACCTCCAATAAGCTGTCACTCTTGCAGATGCTGGCGAAGCTCAATGAGCCCAGTACCGACTTGGATACATTGTCAGATCTAATCAGCAAAGATGTCGCCATCAGTGTGAAATCGCTGACCTATGTCAATTCCCCGGCAAGCGGTCTTAATCGAACGGTGGATTCAGTCAAAGAAGCGATTGTTTACTTGGGGCGTGAAACGGTAAAACGCTGGGTTAACCTATTTATTATGGCCAGCGTTGACGGCAAGCCAGAAGAGCTCATGACGCTTGCGCTGGTAAGAGCCAAATTCTGTGAGCTATTGGCTAAGACGGCGGAAATCGATGGCGCCGATGCGTATTTTACCGTCGGTCTGTTTTCAATCCTGGATGCGTTGATGGACACGCCTTTGCATGAAGTGCTCGACCAAATGGCGGTTACAGACGAGATGCGTACGGCTCTGATCAGGCACTCGGGAGATAAAGGCAATGCCCTGCGTTGTGCTATGGACCTGGAGTTTGGTTTTGCACAGGGCCAAACATTCAGAGAACTCGACGAATACGTGATTTCAGATTTGCATATTGAAGCGATGCGATGGGCAGAAGCAGCGATGCAGGATTTGGGGCATCGATGAGGGTGATTGATTTTCGAAGATTTGTATGGGTGAGCGAACCGGGAAAGGTGGCATGCGGCAAGCCTACGAGTAGCTCCCAACGGCCTTTAGCCAAATAATCCTGTCCGTAGCATTGCCTTGTACGATTTCATGACCGGCTTGGGTATTTCCGCCTCGGCTCTCACGCGCAGGTGATGGATGATGGCCAGATTATCGGCGTCCGGTATTTGGCGAGCGTTTTCGATCGCGGTGTGTACGTCGGTTTCGAACAGGTTGCCGGGGCGATTTTTGACCACATCGTAAACGGCCATCACGGCGCGCTTTTCCCCTGGCAGCATTTTGCATTTTCCATCGAGTATCTTGAGTGCGACGGCGGTTGTGCAATCCACTTCCACTGGCCCAAAAGGGGATTCAGTAGCCCATTGGGCGGCAGGGTGGTCGGCATCCGGGGAGGTGTTATGTGAATGAGGCATGGCAAAATCTCAGGCGGGTTGTATATCGATACCGCGGAACACGCAGCAGCGCTGGAATATCTCCAGGTCGGGCGTGAGGCCCTTGTGACTGCAAAACTTGGAAACTAACTTGGCCAAGCCTTTGATGTCGCGGCCGGTGGCGTCGGGAAAGCGGCGTACCAGGGTGTCGATGAGTCCTTCATCAAGGCCTAGTTCAAACTGTTCACTCATAACCTGCCACAAACGCCGGCGGTCAGCCTCGCCTGGCGGGTGGTAGCGAATCATCGCAATACACCGGGAGATGATGGCCTCGTCGATGTCCTTGACACGGTTAGTGGTCAAAAATAACAGGCCGTTGAAGTATTCCAACACGCGCAGGAAAACGCCTACCACAGCATTGGCGGCAATATTGTCATCGCGACGTTTGATGTAGACGTCGGCTTCGTCGATGAGCATCACCGCACCCCAGCGTTGGGCGCGGGTGAGGGTTTCCTTGAGGGCCTTTTCCATTTCTGCCACATTGAGACCCAGTTGACCCGAATGCACCCGGTAGAGTGGGCGCTGAATAATCTCTGCATAGACTTCAGCGGTCAAAGTCTTACCAACACCGGGCGGGCCAGCGCAGAGCACCGTGGTACCACCGGATTTTCCTGCGACGATATCATCCATGAGCACATCCATCTCGGCGGTGAGAATATCGATGAGATCGGTCTGCTCGCGCGGTAGGACGAGTTTGTCCTTGAGCGTTGGCTGGTACTCGTAGGGTTGCATGTCATCCACATGTACCCATACGTGATGGTGCAGCTCCAGGTGGAACATGAGAGCGTAGCCGTGCACCGGCAAATCGCTAAACAATCCTTTGGGGATGCTCTTACGCGAGGCTTCCATCTCACTTTCCACCTGTTCGTCATAACGGGTGCTTTTGGCTGCTTTGCGTAAGTAGCCGGCGAGAATGTCACCGGAGCCTTCAAAGCCGGTAACCCGCTCCTTAAGAATGTTTTCGTCATTTACCAATCGCGCTGGATTGCCGTCTGCGGAAAGTACTACGGTAGCTTTGCGGGACCAGTCGGTATTGCGATGAGAGGCGGTGGGATCCTCGGCGTAGAGGCCAGTGCCCAGCGCGGAGAATTGCCGGCCGTAGTCTGCTCGCCAGGCAAAATAGCGCGTAGCTGATTCGTCGTAGGCGCGGATCAGTGCGGGCGTCTCTTTTAGATAACCTTTGTGGGCAAAGATTTCACCTACGGTGCGGCCATCGATGTCACGGCTGCGGATTACGATTTGTTCATTAGCGATCTTGCCGCGTGAATTGGCTTTGAGTTCCACAAGAATTCGACCGGCTTCCTCTTCGCCTGGCGGGGTGTAGTCGAGGCGGGTAACGACATAAGCAATAGGTTTGCCCGAGTGTGTGGCGCGAAACAGCCAGCCGCGAATGCTGCTTTCCACCAAAAAGCCAGCGACTGCCGGCAAAACTTTTTCCAAATCCTCGGCGGTAAAGCGCTCGTTGTCCCCTTCAAGTGCTGCTTGCAGGGTGGCAATTTGCGCGGCCTGCCCGCGGCTCGCTGTATCACCCTGTTCGTAGAGGCAGCGTAGATAGTCCAGCTCGTTACTAGAAAGCTGGCTAAAGCCGATCTCAGCATGCTGGCCAAAACGTAACTGCTCCTCCAGTAATGTCAGGCCTGGAAAGGTCTCGAGCATGGCTAGCACGTAGGCGCGTTCAATGAGCAGTTTCATGCCGTCTCGTTCAGAAGTGGATCATCGTGACTGCAGCAAAGCCTGTGCCAGTAGAAACATAACAGGAAATCAATTACTTAATTAAAGGGCATGTTAGCTTTGTCGGATAGCACACAATAAGTCTCGTACGGCGGTTGTGCCGCGGGGACTAATTGCTGTGAAGCCCTTTTGAATCGCCGAGCGTCGTCCGAGGATAGGAACCGTAGCGAGGGTGTTTGGATTTGAGTCCGATTTTTTCGACTAAATGAGGTGAATAGCACAGCTATTTAACCTAAAAACCTCAGTTGGGCGCAAAAAAGACGCGTAAGATATTGGTGTGCATGGTGAATCGGAAAAACTCGTGGTCACCTTATTGGTGATG
>JANTGD010000304.1 GCA_024763135.1 Thiotrichales bacterium
CGCAAGATGCCGTGTTACGAATTGATCAGAGCTTCCTTAACAGGCTGTTGAAAAACTCTCAGGTGAGTGCGAGACAAGGCAAAATCTGGAGAAAAAGTGCAGTTTACACGCAGTAAATGAGCATTTTGAGCCACAATTAACGCTGGATCGTGCCAGCTGAGAGTTTTTCAACAATCTGTTAAACCGGCAAAAAAACAGATCGGTCTTTGCCAGCACGTGGTGGCCTGTCTGTAAAATTCATAATGTCCTCAGCATCCCGCCTGCACTGACTTGGTGTTGCACCACTGGCCAATGGATAGACCCTTACCCGCACGGCAGGCACGATCTGCATGGCTGATTCAGAATCTACGGTGAACATATTGAACCGAGAGTCTTCAGTTGGATCATGGAAGTCCAGGCAATCTCTTGGCGTGCCTGGCAAAATAGAGAAAACGCTCATCACCAGCAAGGTGACCGCAAATTTTTCTATTTCACCTTGCATACCAATATCTTGCGTGTCTTTTTCCGCGCCCAACTGAGGATTCTAGGTTGAAATGGCGGTTTACAACTTTTTGTGACCACCATCGAACTTTTATCCCGACCGCTTGTCATAAAACTGTAACAAAAGTCGGCAAGGAAGAGTTCCACTATGAAAATCCTGTTCGTAATCGAAACCTGCGGCGGTGGGTCGGGGCGCCATCTGCTCGATTTGGCGCGTGGCAGCGCGGCGGCAGGTCATGGTGTTCACATTGCCTTTTCGCCCCGCAGAGCGGATCCCGCGTTTCTCTCCGGCTTATCCGAACTGCGTGGCGTTCGGCGCCTTCCGGTCGATATGGTTACTGCGCCAGGCCGGCACGACTTAAAGGCGTTGAGACAGCTCAAGCGATATATCGAACGCTTGGGGCCGTTTGACATCATCCATGGCCACAGCTCGAAAGGTGGTGCACTGGCGAGGATTGCCGCTCGCTGGGACAACAGCCGTCTCGTGTATACCCCGCATGCGCTCTATACCATGAATCCATCACTCTCCCGGCTTAAGCGAACCCTTTACGGCACTGTGGAGAAACTGCTGGCGGGTCTGGCTACCGACAACATCATCATGGTCTCAGAAGAAGAATATCTTCACGCACTTGAGCTGGGGCTGCCAAAAGAAAAAATGAAGGTGATCGTCAATGGCGTTAAAAACCGCAGCACGCGTGAATTAAATGAGAAACGCCACCTGATAAGGCAGCGACTGCAGCTCAGCGGAGAAGCGCGGGTGCTCGGTTTTGTGGGTCGTCTGGATGAGCAAAAGGCGCCGGAACGCTTTATCGAACTTGCAGCGCAGCTGGCGCGAGCCTTTCCGCAGTTGCATTTCATTATGCTTGGTACGGGTGAAAAGGAAGCACGGGTGTGTGATCTGATCGCCGTCAATGGCCTGGCGGACCGCATGCATTTATTTTCCAGCGAGTCTGGTGAAGATTTTATGCCTGCCTTTGATCTTTTTGTGATGACCAGTCGCTACGAAGCTATGCCGTATGTGCTGATAGAGGCGCTGGCAGCTCACGTGCCGATTGTCAGCACCGATGTCGGAGGAGCGCGAACCGTTATCGAGGAGGCAGTCAACGGCCATATCGTGCCTGAGTCCGACGAGTTGGTACTGATGGTGGAAAGGATATCAGCGCTACTGAAAGAGCCACGCCGGCTTGCCCGCTTCAGTCAGGCAGCACAACAAAAAGCTGCACAGTTCCGGGAAGATGAAATGGTGCGACAAACCCTGGATTACTACACATCAGCACAATCGTCCCAAAGCCTGTCCGATATCGCATAAAGTTTATGACCGAAACTGCGACCTTCTCACCTACGACGTCCCAAGGAGTACCCTCATTGTCCGCAACATCTGGTGTCAACCTTGACGCTAATGACTACGATTTCGAGCCTCTGGGCAGAATTACGGCACTGCTCGACCATGCAGACCAGCAGGGCGCCACGTTCTGCCACTGGAAAACCAATCTCGATCTCGATAAGGCGATGACCGGTATAGATGATCTCGATCTACTGGTTGCGCAAAGCGATGCCGCGAAATTCGAGATTGCTCTATTGAATGAGCGCTACAAAGAAGCCGAAAGCATTACCAGCCGATACCAGCCAGGTGTTTTTCACTTTCTCGCAAATGATGAAGCCAGCGGTCGCTTAATCAATGCGCATATTCACCTGCATACCCAGACCGGGGATCACTTTATCAAGTCGTGGGTGCTGCCGTTCGAGAAATTGCTGCTGGAACATACTAAAGAAATCGCCGGTATGCCGGTGCCAGAAAAGGAGGCGGAGCTGATCATCTACGTGATACGCAGCATGATAAAGCACGCCTCACTCTACGATATTCTATTAATTCTGAGAAAGGGTAAATCTAGCAGCCGAGAATATGATTATCTTACCGAAGGGGCCGATATGGCGCGCGTTGCCAGCCTGTTGCAACAGCATCTGCCGGAAATTAAGCCCGAGCTGTTTCAACGCGCGATGGCATTGCTCAGCGGCAATGTCGCACTTTATTACAAGATTCGGCTCGGTAGGACTTTCAAACGTAAGCTGCGGAAATATCGCCGCTACAGCGCTATAACGCAGACCGCAATCACTACGTGGGCGTTATTCCGTATGGCCTGGAATCGACTGCTTTCTAAGCACAAGCATATGCTGCTGCGTAACGGTGGTTGCATTATTGCGTTGGTTGGGCCACAAGCAACGGGAAAATCCACCATTGCCGCCGAACTGCGTAAATGGCTTGGTGTCGAACTGGCGGTCAGTACGCTGCATGCAGGCAAACCACCGCGCACCTGGGTGACGTGGCTGCCATCTCTGGCTATTCCACTTGCGCGCAAGCTGATGCCCGGAAATACAACGGTAAAAATAGAGAAGGATGCCGTTGACAACGATACACGTAAATTTCCTCTAATTTTTATTATTCGCAAGGTGATGCTTGCCTGGGACAGGCGCGCCTTGCTGCAAAAAGCCTGGCGGCAGGCTCGCAACGGCAAAATTATTGTCTCGGACCGCTATCCTTCCAACCTGGTTGGTGCGATCGATGGCGCTACCTTTCGTGATGATGCTATCGATAACGAGAGTTCCAGACTCAAGCGGACATTGATGAAAATAGAGCGGAAGCTCTACAACGACATTTGCCCGCCTGATCTCGTGCTGGAGCTAACCGTTTCGACAGAGAAGGCGATTGAACGAAATAAAAAGCGTCATAAAAAAGGTCCCAAACAAAGCACGGACTATGTACGCTTGCGCCATTCGATGAAATATAAGCCGGTATTCGATACAACACCAGTGTTTAAGATTTCGACCGATGACGATTTCAACGAGATGATGTTGACGATAAAACAAATTGTCTGGTCTGCGATTTAATGCATTGATTCAAGCAGAGACTTCATTTCACGGGGCCAGTGAGCCAACAGTATTTTGAGTAATCACAAGGAAAGCAAAATGAATCATCGGGTATTGCGTAATCCACCCACCGGAAGCCTCCAGGTCGATTCATCCAAGCAGTTGAGCGTCGGTGATCGGCGGGCCATCATGCCAAACAAGCGATTTAGGGTCGACAAAGATTGTGATTCTGTTGAACTAGAGCCCTCTGAAATAGTTCAAAGAAACTGGTCGCGGGTTGGTATTGGCAATTTTTCCAAGGGTTGTCAAGAGTCCGCCCCTTGCTTTATCAAGCAGTATCTCGATGCCACTGGCCAGACTCACCCCGATCACCTGCACTTTGAATACGAAGGCGTTCTCCTTGCTCGGAAAATGCTGGGCGAGGTCGTTAATGTTCCAAAGTTGTTATTCAAGGATGAGCAACGTGTATTGAATGTGTTCGAGCGCGTTAACCTGATTACCGTTGATGAGCTGTTGCGTGAGAAAGAGCAGGAATTTTGGCACTATTATCCATTGCTGCTTGAGGTGGTATCGGATACGCTGGAAAAAATGACAGAGGCCGCTGCTCGCCCTGAGAGTCAACACCTACCGAGAAAAGCGCGTCCATATAAAAGCCAGGCGCTTGCACTGAATTTCAAAGGATTTGAAATTCGTAATACTGGATTCGAGCTCTCATTAAATGAGAATAAACTGCATGCTTTTACCGATCTGCCTCCAGTGGTCATGTTCGATTTTGTGCGTCCCTATTTGGCACCCATAGAAGAGGCTGCTGCAAAGCTGTTGATATCAATTGGGTTGCTGAACTGGGGCAAGCCGCTGAAACGTTTTATCAAGGGGCCGGACAGGGATATGCTCGACATAGCGTTTTATTACTTCGGGCACATGACCAGCCGTGAAGCGCTCGATGCAGAGCTCAATATTCAGTATAAGTCCCGCTACAATGACACCAAGGGGGCTACTCGTTCTGAAAAAAACCTTAAACGAGCTGGACTCAACGTGCTGGGAAGCAGGTATCTCAGGAAGCTAGAACACTGGATAGACGCCTACTATTAACCCGGTGAAACAATAGATCGAGTCAAGATAGGCCTCGACTTGCTGGCGTGCGGTAAGGCAGCAGGTGGTGGTTGACCACGTTTATTTTATTGCTGGGTTTATACTATTAATCGTTGCATAAGTATTTGTAGATTATTTAACAGGTTGTTGAAAAACTCTCAGCTGGCACGATCCAGCGTTAATTGTGGCTCAAAATGCTCATTTACTGCGTGTAAACTGCGCTTTTTCTCCA